>JBEKVL010000136.1:0-10536 GCA_049514055.1 Tepidisphaeraceae bacterium
CGTCTTCAGAAAACCCTGCTCTTCTTTCTCGAAGTCGACATGGGCACCGAGTCCATCCAGAGCGAACGGCCCGACGCGTCCAACATCCGCGGCAAGTTCGACGCTTACATCACCTGCTTCGCCAGCGGCGCATACAAGCGCTTCGAGCACGTCTTCTGCTCTTCACTCAATGGTTTTCGCGTGCTGCTGGTCTGCAACTCGTTGGGACGTTTCCGTGCCCTCTGCCGCCACATTGCACAGTGGCCCGATTCCGGGTTTGTCTGGGTTACGCACGAGCAGTGCCTGCACGAATACGGATTGGGGGCGCCGATCTGGGCTCCCGGCGGCAGGTTGGACGTAGCTCCCCAGTCGCTTCTCGGCAGCACCATGCCACCGAAATTGGCCCGGCAGGTGCCGTTGTGGCAATGATGCCAGCCACTCCCGGAAGCGCGTTGGCAGACGCCTGGCGCGTCGGCGATCGCTGGTGTGCCGTGCGATCTGGCCGGATCGCGGGCTTGGCAGAAGGCGTCTCCTCGGGTTAAATGGGCTCTGGAAATCAGCTCATGCAGCACGGCGATACCTCATCTGCTTCACAGCGATCGGGCCGACCGCTGGGAACGGCCGACTATTCCGGTCTGCCGCTGATCAGGCTCATCGAGCTGATCTGCGACCGTGGAGATACGCTCGCCCTCCACGAATTCCACCAGAATCGCTCTCCCTTCCGCAGGAATGGAACCCGCCCCCTGCGCCTTGGCGAGTACGTTGCCACGCTGCAAGCCCATGATGGCGGGTGCTGCCATGCAGGATCTTCGCTGGACCTGGCTGATTGTGCCCGCGACCTGACCATCGATCGTTTCCTTCTGTTGCCCGGCAGTTCCGGCAAGAGGGCAACCGATTGCCGCAATTATTTCGCCGCGTTCCTGACTCTGCTGCGCGATCGGGACATTCCGGGACGCGCCCGAAACCAGTTTGAGCTGGAGTGCATGGTTGCCGACGCTCTGGAGCCATTCGTATTGCTTCAGTTCATGCGGTCGCTTCTGGAATGCCGGCGTAAGCAGAACCCGACCGTCTCCCGCTACTTCTGGAAGCTGGGCGTGAAGTCCGGCGAAACTATTTGCGTGCTCCTGCCTCAATCGCTTGCGAGATTGGAGCGGCAAGAATGGCTGGAGCGGAACATTCGAGACGTGGATCCCGCGCGACCCGGTGAACGAGAACGGATTCAAAGCATCGTCAACCAGCGGCTGGTTTTCCCCGCGCTTGTAGCCTGCGACGACTGGGGTCCGGCGGAACCGGTTTCACGGGAGGCACCGCCACCCCGGGCCGTGGCCAGCGAAGTGGAGAGCTTGTGCGTGCTTCTCGCTCCGGCGGTAGCTGAAGAAAAACTCCGCAACCTCCACCGCCTTCGCCCGGCCATCCGGGAAATGGGGCGCGCCAAGGTCAGGGAGCTGATTCTCGCCATCTTCGAGAGCATCCGGCAGAGCGGCCACCGCGACAAGGATCTGGCACAACGCTTCGGCCTGGACGAGAGCACGTACAGCCGGTTCGCCGGCAGCGACTGGCGGGAGCGCCCGGAAGTGCCCGATCTCTGGTTGAACACCGCGCAGCTTGTACTCGCCCATCGCAGTTTTGCAGACGCCGCAAAAGAGGCGGGTGTCTGGCAGGTGATCCGGGCACTGGCGGATCGTGGCAGTGCAATGGACAGGCGAAAAGAGGCCTGGTCATGAATGAAGACCTCTACTTCCTCCCCCTGATCGAATCGGCCCTGGCTGCGCCAGACTCTCGATCCGCGCTGAGATCGGCGTTCGCCCAGATCAAACAACTCGGCGGGCAAGCGGCATATGCGGCGGGGTATCGGCAGTTCCTGCGATTCATGGCGGCGTCCGTCGAGCATGCCCAGCAGGTTGACGCGCGCCTGGCCGCGGAGATCGAACAGATGATTGGCCAACTGATGCTGGAACTGGCCTGTGGCGACTTTCATGGCGACGAACAAGAACGCCGCTGCGCGCTGGAGATGATTCGGTCGGTCGATCAATGGCGCCAGGAATTCGAGGCCATTGGCGAGCGGGTGCGGCCACTGCCGGCGGCGGATCCGGGTCCGACATTGATTCTGGAACGTGACGACCACTCGGTGGTCAGCCCGGCTGGATGGAATGGCCGGGCGATCAGCGGCATCGAACCGGGCGGGTACTGTTTGAAACTCGACACCGGGATGGTGCTCTGGCGCGGCACACTGGGCCGACGGCACCTGGTCTGGTCCGCCGCATATCCGGGCAAGCCCATGAAGCTGGCCGCGTCGACCGGGCAAGCCGCTCCCACGCCGACCGCGGAAGAGCTTCTGGCGGACGGGAGCGCGCGAATGCGCGTGCATCCAGGACTGGAGAACGGCATCGTTGAAGTTCAAATCATCGCAGGCAACCAGTGATGAGCGCAGTTGACAATAATCATCCCGCTCCAGCCGCAGGCCGGGCCAGGACCGTACTCGTGTGGCCGGGCAGTTCGCCGCTGGCCGTGGTTTCGAGCGTCACGGCGTCTTGTAAAATGCGGTCCCGGAGGTCGGCGCGAAGCACACTGTCATTCGCCGGGCCGGTGACGCTGCACCCACAAACCCGCAAGCATCTGGGCAGCGTGGTGCTCCTGCTGGTCGATCGCATTCTCGCCGGGCTGGGACAGAACCACTGCGAGTTCATCATGTCACTGACGTCGCTCGCCGCCAGCTCCGTGGCGGGCCTGAAGACCCAGGCCTCTGAGTTCTCGCTCGACCTGCCGGTGTTCCTGTGCCTCTTATCCGCCGCCCTGGAACTGCCAATCGCACAGGACACCCTGGCCACCGGCCACATCGCATCGCTGGAAGGTGACCTGTGCCCCGTGGAGGGGATGGTCGCCAAGCTGCAGGTGGCGTCAGAATATCCGGCCATCCGCAGGTTCATCTATCCCGCGCTGGACATTGACGGATCCCTGCGCACCCTCAGCCCAGCGGCACAGGCGCAGATCCACGAGGCGTCCATCCAGGCCAAATCGCGGCTCATGCTTTGCGAAGTGCGGGGTGTGCATGAAGTGATCGAACTGATGTGCGCTGCCGGCGCCGTGGCGGTCTGCAGCCTGAGCCGTGGATTCCATGACTCCCTGGTCGCGGATGACGGTGGCGGAGCCGGATGTCCGGCGGGCCGAGCCGTTCGCTGGCTGCGATCGGACAACACTCAACGATTCTGGAACTCGTTGCAGCAGAGCGTGCTGGACGGGAATGACGGCCAGGCACGCCAGCTGTTGACGGCCAAGCTGGAATACCATCGCCGCATTCGCACCTATCCCAAAGGGTTTGGCGCCCAGTTCCTGAATCTGGTACGTTGCACGCCGACTGCGATTCGCACGCTTCGGCTTCGATGGCCCCTGGCCGACACCCAGTTGTGCATCGATCTTCTGCAATCAGCCGACCGCTCCGATCATGCGGACTGCCATCAACTGGTGGACGCCGTTTGCGGCGAGCCCCTCCAGCCAGCCGCGCCTGCACCCGAACCAAAACCGGCGACGATCAAGCGGCAGAGCCTTGACCGCGCTGTCGAGGCACTGCTGAGTGAGATTGGCACCGATCGGTTGACGGAGGTGATCTACAGGCCGGTCGATCGGGCTCGGGCGTCCTTTCCGCTGGGGGATGTAATCGTCCAATCGCCCGAGGCATTCTATGAAGCCACCAGGAGATTCTATGCCCACTTGCTGGGCTATGTAGATGCGGGGCCATCGGCGCCGGACACCAAAGCCGCCGAAGAGGGCGCCCTGGACCTGGTTCGTCGCGCCTTCGCCCGCCTGGGGAACGATGGGGAGCCGGTGCGGGCCGCGATCGACGAAGCCCACCGCGGGACGCGTGGAGGCATGCAGTTCATACTCAATGCCATGGCAGATCAATACAAGGCCCAGCGACGGGAATTGCATGTGGCCCGCGTGTTGGCACAGGCTGTGAACCCCATGGACTGGAAGGAATGCGTCGCCCTTACTGCTGCCTTGCTGCGACGCTGGGCGCCATCCTTGCCGGAAGCCCTGCGCTCGCTGCCGGCCAGACGATGCGCCGGCCGACTGAATGAACTGGCCCTTGCCTACGTGGCATCCGTCGACGGCTTGTGCGGCGTCCTGCGAACCTTGTAACTGGAGGCAATGCAACCATGCCCGACATCAAGCTGCTGCTGAAGGAATTGAGCGAGAGCACCATGACACAGCAGGTGACCCTCAAGCACGATGAGGCCCGCCTGCAATACCGGCCGCAGACCAACGTCTGCGCCAGCTACGCGGAGTTCGTGGCCGTGATCGCCGATTATTACAACCACCATTACAGCCACTGTATCTCGCGCGGCGCGCGGCTGCCGCCAGCCGAAGCGGCCGCACGGGCCAAAACCCTGCTCGATGGCATCTATCAGCAACACGGTGGCACCATCGGTACCGCATTCCAGGATGCAAAGGATGGCAGGAACGGGGGCCTGCGGGGGATCCTCGACGCGATGGCGGAGACCCTGAAAATGGAGGCCATGCAGCAGTACATGCGTGAGGTGCTTGACCGGCACGCCGAACCGGACAACTGGGCTCAGAAGGTGGAGCTGGTTCGCCAACTCCTGAAGTTGTGCGGCGCGCAGATCGACCCGACCATCCAGGCCAACGAGCCGGAACGATACGCACACGACTACGCGCGCTTGATTGCCACCTATATCGAACTGATGCGCAAGGCAGCGTCCACGTTCAGACGTTATTGAGGAAAACCATGCCCCACATACTCGACCAGTTCCTGGAATCGATCTCGCCGCAGCGGACCATCCTGGACATCGGCATGAAGATCGACCGGGCTTTGAACACGTTTCCGGTCCCGGCCCAGTGGACCGGAAACCACGATTCCTTCCAGGAGATGGTGATCCAGTTCCTCTGCCATGTGGACCAGCATCTGGCGGGCGCCTCCTCGCGGCGGCCGCCCATGCCGCCGTATGACCTGGGGCACTGCGTCGATGTCTTCGAGAGCATCTACGGCAGCATGGGGATCCACCGTGCCTATGACCTGGCACGCACCGGCCATGAAGGGGGCGTCTACCGGGTGCTCCGTGATTTCGCGGCGGCACTGGTCATGCGCGCCCACAGGCACACGATCGCGAAGCCCATCTCGGACTTTCTCTGGGACATGACCGAGGAAGGACGCATGGAGATGGCGCGACATTACATCGCTCGATTCGGATCCTACCTGCCGCCGGAATGGCTGGAACACGGCGGCGTGCCGGTGGCTAGGAATCTCAAGCAGATCCTGCAACAGCACCCCGAGCTGATGGTCAAGATCATGAGTCTGGACCGCTCCCGCCGCTGAAACCTCCCAACGCCGACTGCCGCAATGAGTTATGAGGGCCTGTCTCGCCCGAAGGCCCTGCGGATGCGGAGTCGCCGATGGCAATCGAACAGGCAATGCTGGCGTACGCGCGGCCACACGTTCTGGCCGGCCGGGCCCGTTCGGCCCTGGAGGCCGAACAATGCAAGGGATGCCTCTCCCTGATTGCGCCTGGGCCGGTGGCACTGGAGCCACCATATACTCCGTTGGGGCAGTGCGCGGACATCGGGCTGGCGCCACCGCAGCCTCCCTGGCACCTCGAAAGCCCGCCGCCGGCTGAGCAACTCACGCGAATGAGCGTCTGGATCGCCCCGGATCAGCCGCACGACTGGAATCGTTCGGAGCGGTTCCTCAAGCATCTCTGTTCGACGCAGCATCGTGTGGCGTTCGAGATCGTCGGCAATGCCAGGCGGATCAGCATTCAACTGCTCTGCCACAAGGCGGACGCCCACATCGTGGCCAACGCCTTCGGCGGCGAGTTTGAATGCTGCGGCCTCTCGGACAACATCATGCCGCTGGTGATCCCGGAGGTCCACTTGACGTCGCAGAACACCGCCATCTGCGACTTGCACCCGCCACCGCCATATTTTCACCTCCTGACATCGCCGGAAGAACTGCGCGGCACACTGTTCTCGGCCATCGCGACGTCGTTGGCATCACTACCGACAACCGGCGTGGGGGTTTACCAGGCGGTCTTCCAGAGCGTGAATCCCGACCACGACTGGCATGCCAATGTCCAGGCGCTGTACAACCTGGAATACGCCGTTGGACTGGTGACGGGGACGCCCACGCCGCAGCGCACGGCCCAGCAGGTTCCGTCCGGTGAACTGCACGACATGTCCGAGGCGGTGGTGACCAAGGCGCACAACAACAAGCCCTTCTACGGCGTGGCCGTTCGAGTCGGCCTCTTCGGCGTGTCCGACGCCCAGAACCGCTTGACCGCACTGGCCTCCTTCGGAAACCTGATTCAATCGGGCGGCAGGCCCCTGTGCCGACTGCCCACCGGGGCCTACGCCGAACACCGCTCATACGCTGACATCGCCCGGATGTTCCAGCAGGCGATTGTCTATCGGTGCGGGTTCCTGGCCAACTCGCACGAGTTGATCAGTTTTGTGCATGTCCCACCCGCGGCAATCACCCAGCGTGACGAACTCCACCTCAAGCCAATGGAGAATCTCCGCCCCAAAGAGGATCTGAGCAAGGGTACCCTCCTGGGCTACTGCGATTCCGCCGGCGACAGCCATCCCATATGCGTCCCGGCCGAGTTACGCTCCAAGCACATACACACCCTGGGGCGTACGGGCTGCGGAAAGTCCACTCTGATCGAGAGGATGGTCATTCAGGAGATCATGCGCGGCGAAGGGGTCGCCGTATTCGATCCGCACGGCCTGCTCGTCAAGCGGCTGCTTCGCCTGATTCCCGTCGAACTGGCACACCGAATCATCTATGCCAACCCCGGAGACCCGGAGCACACGCTGCTCTGGAACCCGCTGCGCCCGCCGGCGCCCGACACGGTGCCGGGAATGGACCGTGGCAGAGTTGCCGACGACATCGTCTCGGCCTTCAAGAGCTTCGTCACGGGCTGGGGCGACCGCCTGGAACATCTGCTTCGCCACAGCATCGCGGCCATCATGAAGCTCCCGGACGGAACGCTCCGCGATGTGGCCGACCTGCTGCGGCGCGAGTCCAAGGCCAGCGAGACCCTGCGCCAGCGCATCCTGGCCCAGCTCGATGATGACTTTGAGCGGCAATTCTGGCTGGAAGACTTCGACAACTATGCGAATTCGGATATCCACCCCCCGCAACACAAGCTCAGCAAACTGCTCGCTTCGGCGCCGGTGCGACGGATGCTGTCGCAGCCAGACAGCGCCTTCAGCCTTCGCGACATCATGGACAGCGGCAAGATTCTGCTGCTGGACTTGTCGACGGTAGGCTCGGAAACGCGCGACATCCTTGGCTGCTTCTTCCTCTCCCTCCTGCACCTGGCCGCACTGAGCCGGAGCAGCGCGACCCAACGCTGCCGGGCCTTCCACATCTTCTGCGACGAGGCCCATCGCTTCCTGACCGATGCGATGGAAGATCTGATCGCTGAGACCCGAAAATTCGATGTCAGCCTCACGCTTGCGCACCAGAATCTGAGTCAGTTCGCCGATCGCAAGGTCGGGGCCTTGTCCAACGTCGGCACGACGGTGCTCTTTGACATCGATGGCAAAGATGCCCACTATCTCCTGAAAGACATGCTCGGCAAGGTCGAGGAGACCGATCTGGTCGGCCAGCCCGTGGGGCACGCCGTGGCGCGCATCGGTTCCCAGGTCGTCCGCATTCGCACCGCGGACAGGCTGCCGGAGCCTGCACACAGCGCCGAGGCCGGGATCCTGGATCATTGTTATCGCCATTACTATCGACCGGTGGAGCAGCCGCAACCCCCCAAGCCGCTCCCAGGCAATGGTGGACAGCACCAGCCTGGCGATCGCCAGCGTCCCATCAACCCCAGAAACTATGACACCTTCGCCTGACATAATGACGCGTGCGCAAGCCGCACTCGAGGCCATCGTGACCCAGTTGAGTAATGAGTCTGCGGCAGTCGATGAACCAATCGAGCAGGCCGCTGCCTGCTTCCCCATGCCGGAAAATGGAACGATCGACCACGGCGAGTTCTGGAGACTCCTGGCGAGGTTGGTCCAACATCTTCACCGCCACGGCACGCGGGGCAGCCGATGGCTGTCGGAGGCCCAAAGCCTCGATGAGGCGATGTTGATTCTTCAGGCCGCATACCAAAGCAACGCGGGCAACGGATACGACGCCGCTATAACCGAGGCGATGCTGCACCCCCAGGGAGTGCAACTGCTGGTGCGCCAGTTCACGGAATCCTTCAAAGCCTGGCAACGCCAGCTGCATCGGCAGTGGATTCAAGCGCGCTTCGTCGACGCGTTGACCTGGGAAGAACGCTCGCAGTTGGCGGCGATCCTGCTGCAACGCGTGGCCCCCTGGTTACCGCCCGGCTGGGACGTTTCGGATCCCGCACGTTTCTCCACCGAGATCATGGGCCTGATCATCCTCTGGACGCAGACGGACCCGGCCGTGCTGGCGCACTCTCCAGCCGGCCTGGCTCATTGAGATGACGTCGGGGCCACAGGCTGAACTGCCGGATGCCCTGACACGATCTGCTATTCAGACATTAGTGGCGGAGTTTCTCCAGGGCCGTGTTCGCCGCCACTACCTTCACGGGGTGTTCGTCCACAACCTCGACGTGAACGACCGGGTGGCAGGATACCGTTCCGGATCGCATGGTGGAACTCGTTCGGGAGCTGATTCAACTTGCGGCGCAGTTGAAGCATCCACTCTCTTCTCTGTATGGCGTACTCTGCGCCCGGATTCTCGCAGGGCGACCGCCCCCCTTGCCTCGGCGGCACAGGGACAGGATCATGGGGAATTGGCTTGCCCGGCCGCGGCAGTAAGAGGCTGCTGCGATCCACAGGCCGTGTGATGGACTGGCCGGCCCTGCGACAACACGGGTGGCCATTATGGCCTCCACAAAACCGGAGTGAATGCCATGTCTGAAATCCAAGGATTGTTGGCGGCGCTGGACGAAACAACGATCACCCATAAGGTATTGAAGGCACACGACCAGGCTCGCGCGCGGTACGGCCTGCGCGAAAACACTGTGGGGAATTTCGACGAGTTTGCCCGGACCATCGGCCACTACTACAATTATCACTTCGGCAGGTGCATCTCCCAGGGCGGTATCCTCTCCAGCACTGAATCCAGCGGCCGTGCCAAGGAACTGCTGGAGCAACACTACAGGCCCCAGGGCGGCAACATTGTGTCGGCATACAACGACGCCCACGATGGCACGCACGGCGGGCTGCGCGTAATCCTGGACGTGATCGCCGAAGGCCTGAAGGCGGAATCGGCCGAGAGATACACACGAGAAGCATTCGACCGATTTGTCGCGCCGCACGACTGGAACCGCAAGGTCGAGATCATCCGCCAGTTCTTCAGGAGATGCGGCGCCAACCTCTCCCCCTGGTGCGACACGGAGAACGCTGAGCGCTATGCGGCAAACTTCGAGGAGTTGATCCGGGCGTACGTCAACGGACTGCGAAAACTCTCCTCGATGTTTCGGAACATCTGAGCCCGATTCAGTTTCTGTCAGGCGGCAATTCTGGCCGACATGAATGAGCATCGCCGCCGGGAACCGGCAGAACGATTTGCAGAGATATGCGGGTGTAAGAGTTCGCCGTGATTTGAGGCTCCCGGTCACCCGGTACACGAGGAGAGGCCATGTATCCGATCGACCAGATTCTGGCAGCCTTGGACGAACGTGCAATCGCCCGCGCGGTCAAACGCCACGACGAGGCCCGCATCCGTTTCCCGTACCCCGAAGCCACGCTCCCCAATGGCCATTCATTCTACGCGGTGCTCACCGAGTACGCGGCCTTCCATTACCAGTACACGGTGATGGGCAGGGATTACCCGCAGAATCTCCGTGCGTTTGACCCGACCGGCGGAAGCAGATACGGTTTCATGGGCCTGTGGATGAAGTACTTGACCCGAGCTTTGGGCGGTGACGAGAGCAATATGCTGGCTCGCTGCGGCCGCGATGCGCAGACAGGAGAGAACGGTGGCCTCAAGCGCATCCTGGATATCGTCGCCCAGGGTTTCCGGGATGAAGCAGTCGAAAACTACATCCAGGTTGGTGTCTTCGGCCGCTATTTGGGACCTGCCGTTTATGGCCAGCGCGTGGAGATCATGCGGCAGTTCTTCCGAGTTTGCGATCCAGCCTATGCGGCGCTCTTTGATACACGCCATCCAGAAGAATACAACCACGACTATGTCCAGATCATTCGAGCCTACGTTGACTGGAAGCGAGGAACCCGGGATATCCTGCGCCGGCTATCTCCACACTAACGCAAAAGCTGGCGCCGCCAACAAACTTGCCGTCGCCAAAGAACTTTCCTGCTCCGATCAGTCCAGTGGATGCCAGATCGTCGCTTGAATGGAGCGGAGAGAACGACGGGCCGAAATCGGGCGATCCGTCCACGGACTCTGGATCTGAAGGGCGCTCCGTCCCCGATTGCCGGCAGCAGTCGCTGATGCACTTTACAGCCGGCGGTACGATTCCATGGCGTTAACCGTCATGAAACAGGTCACATCTGCTCACCGGTGAGGAATAGGGCAAGGATGAAAGCACGGCTCGCTGCAGG
>JBEKVL010000137.1:0-15817 GCA_049514055.1 Tepidisphaeraceae bacterium
GCCCGCACGTCAAGGCGCAGCCGGCGCCGACCTTTGATGTGTCGAGCATCATCGGTTTCTCCGGCGACGTCATCGGCTCGGTGGTGGTGAGCTTCGAGAAGAGCGCCGCCGAGAAGCTCGTCGAGGCCTTCGCGGGCGGCCCGATCGCCTTCGGGACGCCGGATTTCGCCGATGCCGTCGGCGAGCTTGCCAACATGATCGCGGGCGGCGCCAAGAAACATCTGGGGAACATGGCGACCATCACGACGCCGAACGTGGTCATCGGCAGCGGCCACAGCATCGCCCGCCTGAGCGGGGTGCCGTGCATCGTGATTCCGTGCCGCACCGACGTCGGCGCGTTCGCGGTGGAGATCAGCATCAAGCAACTGAACCCTGCCGGCGGAGAAAAGATCCAATAGGAGGACGAGCCATGAGAGCAATGCTGGTTGATGATTCGCGGACCATGCGTAACATCCAGAAGAAGGTCCTGGCCGCTTTGGGCGAGGTCGAGTTCCACGAGGCCGGCGACGGACTGGAGGCGCTGTCTCTGATCGCCGCGACGCCCGGGCCGTTCGACGTGATACTCGTCGACTGGAACATGCCCAACATGGACGGCCACACGCTGGTGCAGCGGATTCGCGAAAAGGACAAGACGACGCCCTTGATCATGGTGACCACCGAGGCCGAGAAGACGCGCGTGATGGATGCGCTGAAGGCGGGCGTGAACAACTACGTTGTCAAACCGTTCACGCCCGACTCGTTGCTCGGCCGCGTCCAGCAGACGCTGGCGAAAGCGAAACTGGCGGCGTAGGCGGCAACGTCGCGCAGGTGCTTCCATTGCCGCGAGGATGGTGAGCCATGTCCTCCGTGCTGGAAAACAGGTTGGCGACGCCGAAGGCGGGGACGCCCAGCGGTCCCCTTGCGCCTGCGGTATCACCCGTACGGGTGACCGCGGCAGTGCCACCGGCCGGATCGGCAGCCGAGCCGGCGCCGCTCGAACCCGTGAAGATCGAGTTGCTTGATCTGTCGGCGGGGCACGAGCCGAAGGAGACCGACAGTCATTACGACCGCTGCAATGTCGCCATCGCGGCGGCCGGACAGGAGATTGCCCGCGTGGACGACCCGGGCAGGACGGAACTGGGGCCGAACGTGGCTTGGGGTCCGGACGGGTTTACGGTTGTGGCGACCTCAGGCGGACAGGTCAGGACACACCAATCGCAGATCTGGGTGGACGATGTGCTGGGAATTCCCGGCGATGTGGATTTCAAGACCGGAAACCTGGAGTACGGGCGGGACATCTGCATCCGCGGCTGCATCCACGACCTTTTCAAGGTCACCAGTGGCGGAACCATTCGCGTGGTGCGCGATGTCGAGGCGGCCGAGGTGCGGGCTGCAACCGACCTGCTGGTCGGCGGCGGCATCAGCGGCAAGGAAAAGGGGCATTGTTTCGCCGGCCATGACGTGCATGCCAGGTACATCCGCAATGCAAACGTGGAGGCGGGGCGCGACGTCGTCGCCGTGAACGAGATATCGCACAGCCGGGTGATCAGCGGCGGGCGCGTGTGCGTCGATCGCGGGGCGATCATGGCGGGGCACATCACTGCGGCCGGCGGGATCACGTGCCATACGGTGGGGTGCTCGTCGGACTCGCGGACAATCATCGAAGCGGGCATCGACGAGGGCTTGCGGCGTCTGGCGACGGAGCATGCGCCGAAGATCGACGCGGACAACAAACAGATCGAGAGGATACGCCAGACCGTCGAACCGCTGATGCAGCATCAGAAGGGACTGACGGCCGCGCAGAAGGAGAAAGCGACCGAATTACTCGACAGCGCGGCCGAGGTGGAGGAGCGGAACCGGGCGACGATCGACATGCTGCGGGAGGCATGCGCGGCCGCCGCAGCCCGCTGCAACGAGGAGGTTCTGGTGAGCGGGATGGTGGAGGACGGAGTCATCGCACGTTTTCGCGGCGTGGAGGCGGACGTTCCGCCGGGCACGCGCGGTCCGATCCGCATCGCGCCGCGAACAATCGACGGCGTGCGGCAGATCATGGTGACCCATCGCGGCAGTTCGTCCGGTGTCGGCCTGGCAACGCGACAGGTTGCCGATCCGGTCATGGATGCGTTGGAACACGTCATTGCCGCGAAACCGCCAGGGGCGGCGGCCTGACGCATCAAGTGCCGAGCGTGAGCAGGCTGTCGGCCAGCCGCTCGGCCTCGCGGGCCTCGTGTGTGAAATGAAGCGTGGTGATGGCGGACTGGCGGGTCACGGTCTGGAGAAGCTCGCACATCCGGTCCTGCGTATCGCGATCGAGGGCGTTGAGCGGTTCGTCGAGACAGAGGATGGCGGGTCGCAGCGAAAGTGCGCGGCCCAGGGCGACGCGCTGGGCCTCGCCGCCGCTCAGCCTCGCGGGCAAGCGGGCGAGCAGGGGGGTCAGGCCGAGCGTCCCGGCCAGTTCCCACACCCGCTGGTCGATTACCCGCCGGGACAATTTCCGCAGGCGCAGGGCAAACGCCAGGTGCTGGTAGACGGTCATCGTGGGGAACAGGGCCGCATCCTGCGGGACGTAGCCGATGCCCCGTTCGGCAGGCCGCAGGTGCGTGACATCACGGCCGCCGAGCACGATCCTGCCGCGGTCGAGGGGACGCAGGCCGCAGATGCACTCGATAACGGTGGTCTTGCCACAGCCGGTCGGGCCCATGACAGCCACGTATTGTCCCTGACCAACCTCAAAAGACAGTCCTTCGAGACGGAAGGCGCCGGCGTGGATGGTCAGGTCGTGTACGGCGATCATATCGGCGACCTCATGAACGTGTCGCGCAGGCCGAAGAGACGCATGAACAGCAGCACGATCAACGCGGCGACTACCATGATGAGGGAGACGGCGACGGCGCCTTCGAGCCGGCCGATGCTCAGTTCGAGAAAGACCGTGGTGCTGAGGACTTCGGTACGCATGCGGGTGGCGCCGGCGAAGACGAGGATCGGCCCGAATTCGCCGAGGGCGCGCGCCCAGGAGAGCGTGGCCGCGGCGAGAATTCCCTGGCGCGCTTCGGGCAGCACGACCAGGCGAAACGCCTGCCCGCGGCTGCACCCGAGCGTCAGGGCGACCTGCTCGCGGCGGGTCGAGATCTGGTCGAAGGTCACCCGCATGGTGCGAACGGCGAAGGCGGCGGCGACCATGAACTGGGCCAACACCACAGCCGGGACTTCGTAGGTGACGTAGCGGTCGATCCAGTGAAACGGGGCGAAGCGAAAGAGGATCAGCAGGCTCAGGCCAATGACCAGTGGCGGCAGGACAATGGGGATATCGAGGATTGTGTCCACCAGTCCGCCGAACAGCGTGAACAGGGCGCGGTGCGGGCGTGACCAGTCGATGCCGCGCCGCCAGCCGCCACCGGCCGGCGCCAGATGCCGCGAGAGCAGGTAGCCGATGGGCACGGCGACGATGACCGACAATATGGCCGTGATCGTGCAGGAAATGAGGCTGAGTTTGATCGAATAGCGGATGGCCGGGTCGCGAAGACTGCGGCCAAGTTCGCCCAAGGAGGTGTAGAAGGTATCGGCGACCAGCATTAGCACGATCAGCAGCACATAGGTGCCGCCGATGACACCGCTGATGGCAAAAAATGGCCAATCGGCCGGGGGCCGGCAGGCATGGGGATTGGGCCTGTTTACAGTCATTTGGCCGCGTCTCCGGCGTGCCAGATAAACCCCAGCGATTCGTAGTGTTTGCGCGATGCGTCGCTGGTCAGCGCCTCCAGCAGCCGGCCGGCCAGTTGCCGGTAAGGCGTCTGCTTGCCGATGGCGTACGGCTGGATGGCCGTGGCCCCGGGAATGCGCACCACATCCAGCTTGTCGCGATTCATGGCGACATTGGCCTCGGAGACGATGACGGCGTCCAGCGTGCCGACGGTCAGTTGGTTGACCAGCAAGTCGGCCGTGGCGCTGGTGGTGCGGACGTTGGGCTGCAATCTGGCGTAGGTGCCGTCGGCGTCAAGCAACTTCTTCGTGAGCGAGCCGATCGAACTTTGCTCCGGGTGACACAGGCCAAGGCGAATGCCTTCGCGGGCAAGATCCGCCGGGGCGGCGATATTCCTGGGGTTGCCCTTGGGGACGGCGATGACGATGGCCACCTCGGAGATATTCAGCGGATCGGAAAACAACTCCTGCACGGGCGGGACGAAGGAGACGTCGCAGGCCAGATAGGCATCGGGGTGCTGGCCGGCCTTCATTTGTGCCACGAGAATACCGCATCCGTTGTAGACGGTGGTGATGCGGCATCCTTCGCGCTGCTCGAAACGGGTGATGGTGTCTTTCACCGCGACGCGATTGAGCGCTCCGCAGTAGAGCACCATCGTGGGTGTCGCCGACCAGGGGTCGCCACCGATGGCCTCGAAAGCATGTTTGGTGAAAACGGGTCCGCCACGATCGGCGGCGGCCAGGAAACGGGCAAATTGCAAGGCGCGGGTTGGTTGGGACGAGTCGGCGAGCACGCCGATGGTGACCCGTTCGACGGCGGCATCCAGCACATCCGAATGAATCGCCGCCAGGTCGGGATATTGCCGGGCCGTGGCGTCCCAGACGATGGCCGCGTCTACGCTGCCGACCTTCACGTCGTTCGCCAGATCGTTGACCGTCGGCTTGAGCACGGTGGCGTGCTTCTCGAACGCGCCCCACTGGCCGGTTTTCTGGAGCAGGGCGCGGAGCGTCCGGCCGATGGAGGCCTGGTCGGGGTTGGCCAGCGCCAGCCGCACGTCGTTGCGGAGCAGGTCGTTCAGGCTGGCAATCTTCTTCGGATTGCCCGTCGCAACCAGGATCACCGGCCGCATGGTGGCCAGCGGGATGGCTTCGTGGATGAGTCCTTTCTTCCGGCCGATATCGATGTAGCTGGCGTCGCCGGCGATGAACAGATCGCCACGGCGCGATGCCTCGATGTTGCCCAGCAACTGTCCCGAGCCGCCATACTGCACCCGCACGGCCACGCCGGTTTCTTTCTCATATGCCGCAATGATCTCTTGCACCGGCGGCTGGACTCCCGCCGCGCAGTAGAGCACAACCTCCGGCCCGGCCGGCTTGCGGTCGCAGGATGCCAGGAGGGCCAGAAGCAGGAGGGGCAAGATGCGATATCGCCGGGTGATGGATGTGATGCGATTGTTGTCATGCTGAGCGTACTCGCGAAGCATCTGGCCGCGAAGTTCGCAGCCAGATCCTTCGGGAGTACCCTCAGGATGACGGGAGTTGAAGCTCTTTTGCCGAGGGGACAAAGCGTCGTGGCGTGGCGTCGCTAAACTCATGATTGTTCTCCCATCTCAATGACTCGTTGCGCATACCCGGCCGCCCGGTCGTCGTGGGTAACAAGCAACACTGCGCCGCCGGCCGCCGGCCGCCGCAAACTCGGCCATCGCGTCCAGCACCATCTTACCACTGGCCGCGTCCAGGTTCCCTGTCGGTTCATCGGCCAGCAGCAACTTGGGCCGATTCAGCATCGCCCGGGCCATGGCCGTGCGTTGCCGTTCGCCGGTGCTGAGTTGGGCGGGCACATGATGCATGCGCTCGCGCAGGCCGAATCGTTCGACGAGTTCCGTGGCTCGTTGCGGGGCATCCGCCGACGGCAGTGCCAGCGATGCGGCGAGCACATTTTCCAACACGCTCAAGTAGGGCACGAGATGAAACTGCTGAAAGACGAAGCCGATGTGGGCCGCGCGGAACCGGGCCCGCGCCTCGGCCGGCATGGCGTAGGGATCGGCATCGCGCACCCGCACGGTCCCCGCATCAGGCCGCAGCAGGGCGCCGGCCATCAGCAGCAGCGTCGTCTTGCCGCAGCCACTCGTGCCGCGCACGGCCACGAACTCTTCCGGCTCAATACGCAGGGTCAGCCCGGCAACGGCGTGTACCGGTTCCTGTGGGCCGGTGTAGTTTTTGCTGACCGCATCGAGCTGAAGCATCCGGGCTACTCCTTTTGCAGGATCACGGCCGGGTCCTCGCGGGCGGCCAGCATCGCGGGAATCCAACTCGCCAGAATCGCCAGCAGGGGGGCCAGCGCCATGATGATCGCCAGCAGCCGCACGTTGATCAGCGACCCAGCCGAAGGCATCCCCGCCGTGCCCGGCCAGAACGCGCCCGCGAGCACTCCGCCGACATATCCGGCGCAGGCCCCGGCCAGTCCCATGATGGCCGCCTTGCCCACGAAGATCGCAAACACCTGGCGCGATCGCAGCCCCATGGCCCGCAGCACGGCGATCTCGGCGCGGCGCTCGCGCACGTTGCCGAAGATGAGCAGCCCCACCCACGTCCCGGCCGCCAGCATGGCGACGGGGACGAGCACGGCCGCGAATGTTTCCAGGCCGGCCCGCAACTGCTGCCGCCCGGCTTTCTCGTGTTCCAGTGACGCCACTGCCTGTGCCGCCGCCCGGTTGCGGGCCTCGGCCCGGCCGATCGCCTGTGAGGCAAACTCGACCACGTTCGTATCCGGCAGCAGGGAGCCGATCTCGCCCCGGATCTTCGACAGCCGGTCGGTCGAGCAATTGCACTCGAGAGCGAGGATGGCGTTGATCTTCCCCTGCTGTCCGAGCATCTCCTGGGCTGTTCTCAGGTCGATCCACACAGTGACATCATCCCAGTTGCCGCGCTCGTCCATCAGCTTGCTGACCGTGAATTCCCGGCCCATGAGCTGCACCTTCCGGCCAACGGTGAGCTTCAGGCTCCGGTGCAGTTCGTGACCCAGGACCATGTTGCCGGGTGCGACAGCTTCGAGAATCGGCTTCTGGCTGGCGCTCTGGATCAGCACCTCGCCGCGCGTGCCGACGAGCATGATCTTGCGCTCGCACTCGGGCCATTTCACCCGCATCGCTAGGCTCGGCAGCACATGGTTGATGGTCGCCATGCGGCTGCTGGCCAGCCGTTGCGAATACTCCTCGGGCATGAAGAGGTGTTTCGCCTGGTCGTCGTAGAGATCAGTCTGTGACTGTCCCTTGGGCAGGATCAGCACATTGAATCCCATCTTCACGGTGATCTTGCGGATGTCGTCCTCGAACTGCGACATCATCTCGCGAGTCTCCTTCTCCTTGCCGGCGAGGATCGCGTCGGTCTGCATGTCGTGGCGGCGCAGCAACGTCACCTCGGCCGCCAGGCACGCCACGGCCACGACGATGCCCATTGCCCCCAGCGCAAAGTTCAGGCGACGGTAGGCGATTTCGCGGAAGATGAGCCGGCCGACATGCATGTTGTTCAATTCTCCGCCCGGCGGCCCCGCAGCGTCATCGTTACGACGATGCCGACAATCACGATGGTCGCTGCAGCGAGCGTGATCAGCAGATTGCGGTAGAGCTTCCCCGACGGAGCAGGCGCGACGGCAACCAGCGTGACGGCTGGTTTTTGCTCGGGCAGCGGCGGGCCGAGTGTCGGCAACGGCGATTCAACGGGCTTGGCATTGGCGAAGGCGGCGTCCCAGTCGGCCGAGATCAGCAGGTCCATGCCCGGGTTCTGCTCCTTGGCCTCGCACGAGCAGGGGCCGGTCAGGAACTTCGCGGCGGCCTCGATGTTGTCGCGGGTGATCATCCTCTCGCCGACCAGCGCGCACAGCGCTCGGCCGCGACCGAAGACGGGGAATACGATGGGCTCGCGGCGACTGGCCACGTCGGGATCGCGCCGCAGGAGATTGCCGAGCAGCGCTGCCTCGGCCGGGTCGCCGGGCGTCAGGCGCACGATGGAGAACGCGAGTTTCAGCGGCGTCTCCTCCGGCAGTTTGATTTCTGACTCCAGCCGCTTGAGTTCGGTCTGAAGCGTCCTGGCGGCCGGGTCGTCCAGCGCCGCATCGCCGCTGACCAGCATAATCCACACCGCGCCATCGCCACCGATGAGGCGCCGGGCGATCGCCTTCCTCGCGGGCGAATCGGCCACGAGTCCGATGTTCGCCGCCGTCAGTGGCCCGGCCCACGCACAGGGAATGGCCGGGTCGTTGTCGGGATAACAGACCACCATCCACGGCAGTACCGGCTGCTGTTGAGCTGTGAATATCGTCAGAGCATCCGGATTCGGCCCGGCGTCCAGATCGACGCGCTCGACGCTGAAGTTCCCGGGCCCGTTGTGGTCGATCGAGAGATCGTCGAGGTGTCTGGCAAGTTCCTGCTGCTCGGCCGACAACGCCCCGCGATGAAGAACCAGAACCCGGTAAACGGCCGGCCGCCACCGCTCCAGTGCATACCGGAACACCGGCACGTCGCATGCGCGTGCCGACACGCCGCCCAGCACCGCCAGCAGGCCGATGAGCAACGTGCGGGTTTTGGACGTAAGGCATTTCACAGACAACGACCATATCATAGGCATCCAGGGCAGACAATGAGTGAAGTAAGCCGGCGGGGCGCTGGTCTGTCCGTTCGGAGAACCGCTGGTGACCCAGACTCGTGCGATGATTGCCGGAGACTGCCCGCCGCGGGCGGAGAAGAGTCGGCGTCCATCCGGAGGGCATCGAGCTTTTCAACCAGAGGCCCGGCCTGCCTCTCTTCTTTTTCACTTTCCCTTATTCCTGCGGATCTGGACGGGAGCCTGTGTCGGCTTCGCCACCCTTTCCTGCCGGAATTTCCCCTGCGTTCGCGAAGGGTCCGCGTGTGTGCCTTCCTGCCTTCTCTTTTCCAGTTCCTCCACCAGTTCAAGCAACTGATGGTGAATATCCCGCCACTCGCGCAGCCGCACGAACGACAGGAAATTCTGCTGGCACGCCCTGCGGAGCTTGTTCACCGACAGCTCACGCGACCTCTCGTGATACCACTCCCACAGTTTGAGATACGCCAGGAAATCGCTCGATTCATCGCGGAACTGGGCATGGGCGGCGTCGGCCATCTCCTGCTTGTCCATCGGCCGGTCGCGCGGATCCTGCACGGACAACGCCGCCGCGATGATCAGCACCTCACGCAGGCAGTTCTCCTCGCGGGCGGCCAGGATCATCCGGCCGATGCGGGGGTCGATCGGCAGCCGCGACAGTTCCAGCCCCAGCGGCGTGATCTGGTTGTGCTCGTCGATGGCCCCCAGTTCGTGCAGCGTCTGGAAGCCGTCGCGGATGGCCTTGTAGTCCGGCGGGTCGAGGAAGGGGTAATCCTGGATGTCACCCAGGTTCAGCGCCTTCATCTGTAGTATCACGCTGGCCAGATGCGTCCGCAGGATTTCCGGGTCCGTGTGCGCGGGGCGGGCCTGGTAGTCCAACTCGCTGTAGAGCCGGATGCAGATGCCGTCAGCCACCCGGCCGCAGCGGCCCTTCCGCTGGTCGGCCGACGCCTGCGAGATTCGCTCGATGGGCAGCCGCTGCACCTTCGTCCGCGTGGAATAGCGCGACAGGCGGGCGTGGCCCGGGTCGATCACGTAGTGGATGCCGGGCACGGTGAGTGATGTTTCGGCAACATTTGTCGCTAGAACGATGCGGCGGCCGGGGTGTGGCCGGAAGACGCGCATCTGTTCCTCGGCCGACAGCCGCGCGTAGAGCGGCAGGATTTCGCCGATGCCCGGCCGGGACTCGCGGAGCAACTCCGCCGTCTCGCGGATATCCCGCTCGCCGGTGAGGAAGATGAGGATATCGCCGGGGCCTTCGCGACAGAGTTCGTCCACCGCACCCAGCATGGCATCGCCGAACTCGAGGTCCTCCTCGTCCGGGTCGTCGCTTGCCAGCGGCCGATAGCGCACCTCCACCGGATACATCCGCCCGGAGACCATCAGGACCGGCGCGTTGCTGAAATGCCGGCTGAAGCGCTCGGGGTCGATGGTGGCCGAAGTGATGATGACCTTGAGTTCCGGCCGCCTGGGCAGCAGTTGCTTGAGATACCCCAGCAGGAAGTCGATGTTCAGCGACCGCTCGTGGGCCTCGTCGATGATGATCGTATCGTATGCCCGCAGGAACCGGTCGCCCTGCGTTTCGGCCAGCAGGATGCCATCGGTCATGAGTTTGACGGCCGTGTTCTGGCTGACTTTGTCCGTGAACCGCACCTTGAATCCCACCAGTGCCCCCAGCGTCGAGCCCAGTTCCTCCGCGATCCGCGACGACACCGCCCGCGCCGCAATGCGCCGCGGCTGCGTGTGCCCGATCATGCCATCGACCCCGCGTCCCAATTCCAGGCAGATCTTGGGCAGTTGCGTCGTCTTACCCGACCCCGTCTCGCCGCAGATCACCACCACCTGGTTCTCGGAAATCGCCTTGGCGATTTCCTGCCGCTTCTGGCTGATCGGCAGGTCCGGCGGATAGTGGATTGTCCGCGGAATGGCGCTGGCCCGCCCGCTGCATGCCGCCTGCGACTTGCGAATCTCCTCGGCCGTCAACCGCAGCAGCCGATCCGCCGGCCGCCCGGATCGGATCAGCGCATCCACGCGATCGAGCATTCGCCGGATGCGCCCCCGGTCGCGTACGTGGCATCTGCCCACGGCATCGCTCAGTTGGCGTAAACTTGGCGCAGGCTCAACCATGGGACGCGACATTCTATCAACGCCGGCGTCCCCGGCCATGGGCGTGATCGGTGCAATCGTATCTGACCGCAATTCGGTGGAACGGTACTGCGACGAAAATCGGAAATCCGGTCGGAATCTGGTGTTTGCCGGTAGCCGGTCGATACGGCCCTCGGGGCCGATGGTTCATGCTTCGAACTAATCCGTAGTTCCACCCCTTCTTGAGGCGGATCTTCCCTGTAACCATCTTGCCGACCGGTGTTTAGCTCGCGGCAGACGGTCTTTCCGGCTGACAGTTGTACCCACGTAAATGACATAATTAATGTTGATGTGATGGTATATTGTGGATATATTGTGGTCATATACGTCGAGACCATCCCCAACCGCTCCTCCCCGCCCGCCACTCCTGCGTGGATCCGTCCGCGAGGACAAGAAAGTTCGCAAACGAACCCTGGCCAATCTCTCGGACTGGCCGGAGACGCAGATCGAAGACCTCCGCCGCGTGCTCCGCGGAGAAAGCATAGGCGTCAGCCCGCCAATTTGCCGACCACTGCCGTGCGGACACGGGATAACGGTTACAGTAGAATTACCTGCGCTCGGTGATCAGTGCCTATTCGCCTGATGCCCTTGGCCGAGATGGCACCGGCATGCTCTTTCGTGCGCTTGTGGAACCTGATTGTGCAGCCGCAGTCCGGCGGCGGATGCCTGCATGCGGTGCAGTCATGCGGGCGACAGTCTTCCGGTTTTCGGTGCTGCCGCCGGCGGGTCCGTCGCTATGGCCGCATTGGCCTTCTCGTGTAGCTTGATCCACCTCCATCGCCGTATCCAGTAGAACATCACCGGGATCATGATGTCGATGACTTCGTCGCTGATGAGCAATCCGCCCAGCACCGGGGCCGCCATCGGGCGCATGATCTCCGCGCCCGTGCCGGTGGCCCAGAGCATGGGGACCAGGCCCACGATGGCCACGCCTTCGGTCAACAGCTTGGGCCGCAGACGATGGACGGCGCCTTCGATCACATGACGGCGCAGGTCTTCCAGCGAAGCGATCTTCTCCAGGCCACCGTGGCGGTCGATGGCTTCGCGGAGGTAGACGAGCATGATCACGCCGGTTTGGGTCGCCATGCCAAAGGCCGCGACATAGCCGATGGAAACGATCACGCTGAAGTTGAATCCGAAGAGGGCCTGGAACATCAGCGATCCGCACAAGGCGCCGATCACGGCCAGGAACACCAGCAGCGTGTCCAGCAGTTCGTGGAAGGTGACGTAGAGCAGGAAGATAATCGCCATGATGACCATCGGGAAGATGATGGCCATCGTCTGGCGGGCGCGCACTTGGTGCTCGAATTCGCCTGACCACTCGATGCTCATGCCGGTGCCCGCCAGCGAAGCCTCGATGGACTTGATCGCCTGCCTGGCCTCCTCGACGAAGCCGACGATGTCACGGTCGCGGACATTTAGTGTAACGTAGTTGCGCAGACGCCCATTCTCGCTCTTGATCATGGATGGGCCTTCCACAACACGGATGTCGGCGACCATACGCAGGGGAATCTGCGTGGTTGAGCCGGCGGACATGGGGGTTTCCGCGGCGGCGCTGCGGTTGCCTCCGCCGCCACCCATGCCCTCATTTGATGATCCGCCCATACCACCGGCCCTGCCGCCAGAGCCCATGCCGCTGCCTTGTGCGCCTATGCCTGCGGTTGGCCGGGCGGTCGAGGGCTTCCGGGCCGACACCGCGGCGCCAAAGGAGCCGCCGGAAGGAAATTGCAGCAGTTCGGCCGGAGTCGTGCGCGCGGTGACCAGCACGTCGCCGATGGCCTCGGCATCCTGCCAGTATTCGCGGGCGTAGCGCAGGCGGACGGGGAAGCGCTGCCGCCCCTCGACCGTCTGCGTGATCTTGCCGCCGCCCATCGCGGTTTCGACGACCTCACTGATGTCGCTCATATTCACGCCGTAACGGGCGGCCTTGTTCCGATCGATGTGGATTTCCAGGTAGCGCTTGCCCACCGCCTGGTCGGGCACTACATCCACCGCACCACGTACCGTCTTGAGTTTCGAGGCAATGTCATTGCTGATTTGCTGGATGTCGGCAATGGACTGGTCCAGGCTCTTGCCGGTCGGCCCGAACACCTTCACGCCGATTTGCGTGCGTACGCCCGTGGCCAGCATATTCACGCGGTTGATGATCGGCTGCGTCCAGGCGTTGCCCCAGCCGGGCATCTGGAGTTCGCTGTCCATCTCCTTCAGCACGTCGTCCTTGGTCTTCTGCCACAGGAACAACCCTTGGGCGAACTGTGGGTCGAGCTGATCCCGCAGTGCCTTGGCCGCGGCGTTGTCCGGAGTCGTGCCCGCCATCGGCGTGCCAGATGCGGTGCGCGCGATGCTATCCAGCAGCAGCGCATCCATCGTCCCCGACGCTTGATCGAACAACTCCCAATTGAGAGCCTTGGTACGCTCCGCCCACAATTTGTCGCGGTGCTTTTCAAGTTGCTCGGCCAGACGATCGGCAAACCCCGGTGTATGGCCGCCGATGGCCTTCTTGAGGAAGCTGACCGCATCTGCGACTGGACTGGGGGCATCCAGCAATAGATCGTCCCGGTCGCTGGCGATCTTGCGCGCGATCAGGTCCGCGCGAAGCTGGGACAGGAGTTTATCGACTTCCTCCTGACGGATAACCTCGGCCAGCAGCACGCCATGCTCCTGGACGGCCGTGAGAATCTGATCCTGCTCCTGCGCCGTGGGCCGCCGCAGCAATGCCGGGTGCTTGCCATTGGCAGGTAAGTGGCCGACGTGGTCTAGGATCGCCGTGAATGCGTCCTTGGTCAGTTCCTGTGCGACTGTCGGTTCATATTCCACCTGACGACGCCGGGCCAGATCACGCATGGTCCGGTCGAACTTCTCGACCGCAACCGACACGGCCGTGTTCATCAGTTCCGACGCCTTCGTCAGCTTCGCATGGAATTTCAGATACTCGCTGTCCTTCACCGCGGCCGGCACATCGGCCCAGTCGGCCGGTGTAACGGCGTCGCTCTTGAGCCAGCCGCGCTTCTGCATTTCGGCGGCTACTACCGCGCCCTGGCGCAGCGCATCATCAAACTCCAGCTTGCGCTTGGGCCACCACTCGGGCGGATGCAGGTTGATGATTGTCTCCACCATGTCCAGCGGCGAGGGATCGGTGGCGGTGTCCGCCCGGCCAACCTTGCCGACGACCTGCTCGACCTCGGGCATGGCGCGGATCAAGCGATCGCGCACCATCACATCATCCAGTGCCTGCGCCATGGCGATGCGCGGGGCGCTGGTGGGCATGTCCAGAATGCTGCCTTCATTGAGGCTGGGCATGAACTCCCCGCCGAGCTTGCGGAACCGCGTGTCCGCCATGAAAGCCACCACCAGCAATGAGGCCACGGCTACAGGCCGCCAGTGCCGCAGTATCATTGCCAGTAACAGGAAACCGGCCACCGTGCCCCAGATGACCCAGCGCAGCGATTCGTGCGGAATACGGGGCAGATTGAGAGCGACCTTTTCACCGGCCAACCCCGTGCCCAGGAACGTCGCGATCAAGGCAAGAACCACGACCCACATCGTCCACCCGGTCTGGCGCACGCCGAGCACGACGAAGATGATCCCCGCCGCCAGAGCCAGTGCCGCGACCAGCTCCGAGCCGATGAACCCTGCGCCGAGCGAGAGGATTGCCCCCATGATCCACCAGACAAATCCGGGTCGGTCGATGATCCAGCTCAAGAGCGGCTTGTAAATATTGATGAACGAGCGGACGATCCAGTTGTCCTCTTCGCCGCTGAGCTTGCCGCGGATGAAGAGCGGGATGAGCGCGGGCACGAGCGTGACGGCCATGATCGCCACGCCGATCATCGCGAAGCTCTTGGTGAACGCCAGCGGATGCGACAGTTTGCCTTCCTGTCCGCTGAAAGCGAAGATCGGCAGAAACGACACCAGCATAATGACCACGCTGAAGAAGATCGGCCGGCCCACCAGGCGGCAGGCGTGGACGACCAGTTCCGTGGTGTCGCCGCGCACCTTCTCCTTGCCGAAATGCAGGTGCAATTCGTGCGTGGCGTTCTCCACCATGACCACGGCCGCGTCCACCAATATGCCAATGCTGATGGCGATGCCGCTCAGCGACATGATGTTGCTGGGGATGTTCAGGTAGTACATGAACAGGAAGCTGACCAGCGCCGCCATCGGCAGGGTCAGGCACACCACGAACGCCGAGCGGAAGTGGGTGAGGATCAGCAGGATGGCAATCGTCGCGATGATGATCTCTTCGCGCAGTGTTCCCGTCACCGTGTGGATGGCCGACTCGATCAGACGCGTGCGGTCGTAGAACGGGATGATGCGGACGCCCTGGGGAAGCCCGGCCTGAAGGTCGCGGATCTTGTCCTTGATGGCCTGGGTGATCGCCAGGGGATTTTCCCCGTAGCGCATCATGACCACTCCGCCGGCGACTTCCCGGCCGTCCTTCTCAAGTGAACTGCGCCGGAACTCCGGCCCAAGCTGTACAGTAGCTACGTCCTTGAGGCGGATGGGCACGCTGTTGCGACTGGCGACGACCACGTTCTCCAGGTCGGTGACGCCTTCGAGCCAGCCAACGCCGCGAATCAGGTATTCGCTGTTGGCCTGCACGATGGTCTTGCCGCCAACGCTCATGTTGCTCGCGCCGATGGCGCTGTACAGAGCACCGAGGGGCAGGTCGTAAACGCGAAGCTTGGCCGGGTTTACATCCACTTCGTACTGACGGACCATGCCGCCGACCGATGCGACCTCGGCCACGCCGGGGATGCTGTTGAGCTGGTAGCGCACGGTCCAGTCCTGGATCGCCCGCAGTTCATCGAGGCTCTTGCCCTCGCCCTCAACCGTGTACCAGAAGATCTGGCCCAGCGCCGTCGCGTCGGGAGCCAAATACGGCGTGACACCCGCCGGCATCGACGCCTGTGCCGTCGCCAAACGTTCCAGCACGCGGGTCCGCGCAAAGTAGAAGTCCGTCTTCTCGTCGAAAATGATGGTGATCATTGAGAAGTTGAACTCGCTCGACGATCGAATGACCTTCACGCCCGCCAAACCCTGGAGTCGCACGGATAACGGATAGGTGATCTGCTCCTCGATATCTTGGGGGCTGCGACCCATCCAGTCGGCGAAGACAATGACCTGGTTCTCCGACAGGTCGGGAATGGCGTCAACGGGCGTATGCAAAACGGCATACAGCCCCCAGATGGCGATGCCCAGCCAGGCGATAATCACCATCCCGCGGTTGCGGACACTGAACTCAATGATTCGTGCGATCATACAACCTCGTTAGTGCTGATGCTGCGATTCCTCGCTCGGCATCGTCGTGGGCGCGGTTTCGCCGGTCGGCGCGGGGTTCAGGCGATTCTCTGCATCGACCAGGAATGTCCCG
>JBEKVL010000138.1:0-10471 GCA_049514055.1 Tepidisphaeraceae bacterium
GGCTTCAATCCCACCACCGACAACGTCGTGGAATCGCAGTCCTACACCTCCACCAGCGGCATCAACGGCTCCTTGAACACACCCGCCTTCTTCCTCAACGGTGTCGGCGGTACTTCCGGCACGCTGTACTACTTTCCCGGCTATGGCGGCGACGGCCGCGCGTTCAGCGTCAGCAACGGCGCCTTCTCCGCCAATTACACAAGCCACACGACGGATGGCAGCAGCTTCAATTCTCTGGACGGCACCCCCAGCATCTCCGCCAATGGCACGAGCAATGGCATCGTCTGGGTCGTCGACCGCGGGACCAACACGCTGCGGGCCTACAACGCCCTGAACCTGTCCACCGAGCTGTGGGACAGCAACGCCGCGCCCAACGGGCGCGATGCCCTCGGCGCTGCCACCAAATTCTCCGTCCCCACCGTCGCCGATGGCATCGTCATGGTCGGCACGCTCAACTCGCTGGTCGTGTTCGGGCCCCCGGTCGCTCCGACCAGCGCGCCGGCCGCGCCGTCTAACCTCACGGCAACGTCCCCGAACTACCAGACGGTCAATCTCTCCTGGAACGACAACTCCAACAACGAGGATGAATTCCTCATCGAACGCTCGCCCAACGGCAGCACGGGCTGGACGCAGATCGGCGCCTCCAGCGCCAACGTCGCCACCTATTCCGACAACACCACGGCCGGTTCCACCGCCTACTACTATCGCGTGCGCGCTTTCAACAGTTTCCAAAGCGGCTCCTACTCCACGTATACCAACATCGCCACCGTCACGACCCCGGCGCCCCCGCCGACCGGAACCGGCGACGGGCTCGCGGCCGCGTACTTTCTCGACACGACATCCGGAGGTGGCCATCTCCAGGGAACGCCGGCACTGACCCGGACTGATCCCACCATCGACTTCAACTGGAACGGCGCGTCGCCAGGCCCCGGCATCGGCGGCACCGATTTCTCCACCAGATGGACCGGCAGTTTCCAGGCGGCCAACACCGAAACCTATTCGTTCAACGTGACCGCCGACGACGGCGTGAGGCTCTACATCGACGGCGTTCTGGTGATCAACGGCTGGGTCGACCAGGCGCCCACGCTCTACACCTGCTCCAAGGCCCTTGCCGCCGGCCAGATACACACGTTCGAGATGGACTACTACCAGAACCAGGGCGGGTCCGTCGCCCAGTTCCATTGGTCCAGTACCGGCGCCGTGCCGGTTGCGGATACGGCCGTGCCAATCCTCAATGGCGGCGCCACCGGCCAGTATTTCAACGACACCCCGGCGGGGGCATACTCGCACCTCCAGGGCACGCCGGTGCTTACGCGCGTCGATCCGGTCATCGACTCGACGACCCAGTGGCCCAACTACGCGCCGGATCCGGTGGTGGGCAACACGAATTTCTCCGTCAAATGGACCGGCCGGGTGCAGGCTCAGTTCACCGATACTTACACCTTCTACACCCAGAGCGACGACGGCGTCCAGCTCTTCGTCAATGGGCAGCAGATCATCAATGATTGGACCTATCACGGCCAAACGCTCGACACGGGCACGATTGCTTTGGTTGCCGGCCAGCAGTACAGCATTGAACTCGATTTCTTCCAGGGCGGCGGTCCGGACTACTGCCAGTTGCTCTGGTCCAGCACGGCGACCGCACAGGAGCTGATTCCACAAAGCCAACTCTACTCGGGCGTCGCGCCGACTGCGCCGTCGAATCTCGCGGCGGTGGCCACCTCCGGCACACAGTTCAATCTCAGTTGGAAAGACAACGCCAACAACGAAACCGGCTTCGATCTCGAGCGCATGACCGGCGCCAGTGGCACTTTCGCCCCGGTTCCCGGCGACCCGCTCCCACCGAATACCACCTCGTACATGGACACCGGCCTCACACCCGGCGTCACCTACGCCTACAAGATCCGGGCGCTGAATTTCGCGGCCAACTCGGCCTACACACCGCCGCTGCAAGTGACTGCGCCGACGCCGCCCAACAAGCCAGGCAACGCGCACGTCACGTCCAATTCCACCACGCAGATCTCCCTGGCCTGGACCGACAACTCCAGCAATGAAGACGGCTTCAGAATCCTGCGCTCCGCGCCGGGCGCCGATTTCTACCAGATTGCCCTGCTGCCCCCGAATACGACAACCTACACCGACAACGGGCTTAACGGCGCCGGCCTCACGCCGGGGACCGAGTACGAATATCACGTGCAGGCATATAACATCGCCGGATACAACGACTTCACCGGCACCGATACCGCGACTCTCACGCTCCCGCCCACCGGCACGAGTGCGACACTTGGCAACGGACAGATCGCCCTCAACTGGACGGCTCCGAGCTACAACGCCAGCAACTCGACATCACTCACCTTCAACGTCTACCGCGGGACAACGCCCGGCGGAGAGGCGGCGACCCCCGTGGCGGCCGGACTGACCGGCCCCGCCTTCACCGACACGAGCGTGGTTATCGGCCAGACCTGTTACTACACAGTGTCTGCAATCGAGGTGGGCGGCGAAAGCGCGCGGAGCACGGAAATCCCGGCCCTCGCGCTTCCTCCCGGATTTGTGCCCGCCCAGGGTGCGATTGTCACCAGCACCGGACCAGGCTCATCGCAAACCCTGGAAGTCACCGCCGGAAGCGTGACCCTCGGCGCCGATGTCGCCGCCTCCCTGCCCGGTCTCACGCTGAAAGTGGACGGCGGGGCGTCGGCCAACCTGACTGCCACTCAGCATCTGGGCAACCTGGTCCTGGCCGGAGGCACGGCGGCATTGGCGCCCGCCGCTGGCATCGCGCTGTTTGCCGGCGGCCTTTCCATCGGCGCCGGCTCGTCGCTCGACCTGGCCGATGATGCGTTGGTGCTCGCCTATGGTGGGCCCAGCCCGGTTGATGCCGTGCGCCAATCCATCCTGGCCGGCCGGCTCACGACGGGCATTTCCCAGGTGAGCGGCCATGCGGTCACACTCGCGCAACTGGACAATGGCGAGATCCATCAGACTGTCTGGAGCGGGCTGACAATCAGCGACGGTACAAACTTCGATCAGATCCTGGTGAAACGCGCCTACCTGGGCGATGCCAACCTCGATGGCGTGGTGGACCAGCGGGACTATTTGAACGTCATCGCCAACCTGGGACACAGCGCCGCGCAATGGCTGGATGGCGATCTGGATCACAACGGCATGGTCACCGTGGACGACCTCGCGGCCGTCAGCGCCAACCTCGGCGCCGGGACCGGCGCAGCCAATGGCCCCGCCTTGCCGGCCGTGTCGGCAAGTCCCGCTCCTGCCGCGGCAGTGCCTCCATCGCTGGCTGCAAGCGTGGCCAGGTTGCCGCGGCGACCGGTCGCACATCAGGTTCATTGGCGACCACAGACCAATCGGCAGGAACCCAACTCCTCCCAACACGATCGCAACCCGGTATTGCACTTGGAGATGCCGGCCATTGAACCTGGAATCCTCGTCGCGGATGAAGGCAGTTCCACACCACTCCCATTGCGAAGGTTCGGTTTCCCACGGCGCACCGCCACCGTCCTCGCGGGTTTCTCGTCACGCCCTCGCCCTTCGACGCGCCCTTCGGCGAGCCCTGTCGGCGAGCCCCCTTCCATTTGAGTGAACAGTACGGGACAATAGTGCGCACCATGACCGGGACGGCCAGCGCGATCACGAAGTCCGCCCAACTGCCACGCGGGCTCGCAGGGCCGCTCCTTCTTTGGCTGGCGTTGCAATTCGGGGTGCTGTTCTTGGCCGGATTGCAGACACCACTCTCGGACAAGTTCACCCGGCCGGCCGAGCGGCGGGCGATCGAGGAAATGCTCGTCGCGCAAATCGCGGTATCATCGCTTTTGTTCCCGGTCATTCTCGATGGCCTCTGGGCCACGCTGGCGGCCATCGCGACGGCTTGGCCGATGCTCGCCTTGGCGGGCGTGCTGTCCGTTCGCTCCACCGGAGAGGTCGTTCGCGGCGCAACCTATGTCTCGCTTTGGATTGGACTTCTGGGTGTCTGGAGCTGGATATTGCCTGGCCGGCGATCGCGGCTTATCGGATGTGCGGTCGCGGCCGGTCTCAGCATCGGCGGGGGATTATTGGCTTACCTGCAAATTGAGTTCGATACGACCGCCGCCACGACATGGGCTGACGTGGGATTCCGTGGGCCGATCCTCCCGGCGCTAAGCGCCGCCGCCGGATGGAACTGGGAACCCTGGAACGGATTGCTATATCTAATTGTTATTACAACAGTTGTAGCAGCCGTCCGAATCGTCGTTGGTCGGCTGAGAAAATAGTCCCCGCACCGACGAACGCCGTGGTCCACCCGGAAATCATCTGAGCTGCCAGACCCGCGAGATCACGCCAGTTTATCCACAATTTATCAACAGGCTATATCCACCGGAGAAACGAATCCGCGTGGATAATCTCGTGGAGAACTGCCCCTTATCGACCAATGAGCCGCGAAAGTTGAGCGAAAAACAAAAAATCAACAAGAATTACTTGAAACAGTGGTAAGAAGTGGTAAGCTATCCCACGTAGTTAATGGCTGTTTAATAGTCAGTGGGATAAAAGCCCTTGAAGCTCCTATCCGGAAACTTTGATCTTACGATCGACGACAAAAACCGTCTGTTGATTCCGGCCGAGTTGCGTCGTGCTTTTGACCCGCTCGCTGAAGGTGAGTTTACGTCGTTCTACCTGGTATTTGGTGCCAACGGCCGGCCTTGGCTGTGGTGTTCCAAAACGTACGAGGCGAAGGCCGAAGGACAGAGTCTGTCGCTGACGCCGACGCAGGAACAGATCGACACAATTCACAGGTTGTACGGTGATACTGCCAAGGTAGAACTCGACCGGCAGGGCCGGGTGCTCGTGCCTGAGAAGGTCATCAAGGATTTTGAACTCCCCAGAGAAGTCACGCTGGTAGGCGCTTGCGATCATCTGGAACTCTGGGACCGGCCATCGTACCTGGAATACCGGCGTAAGCTTCGCGGCCGCCAGGCGGCTGCGTGACGATTGAGCGATTTCTGTATGGCCGCGGCACAGGGAAGGTCCGCGGCAGGCATTCGCAAGGATGGGAAAGGCTGCACGTCATATAGGGAAGGAAGGAAACCCGTAAGCTAATTGACGTCACGCCGGGATCGCGTTCGGCGCCGAGAAAGGAAGCTCGCTCGCCGGCCGGACGATCCAGCCGCACGGTCGAGAAGGTTGGCATCGCCTGCCAGCACGGATGCAACGCAGTCGAGGCCGGGAAGAGTCGCCAGAAGAGCAATGGATTGCCCTGTCTGGCAGGCCGCCCTGTGTACAGGCTATCGGGCGGCTTGCAGTCAGCCGAGGTAGAGCGGAGTCATCCCACGGACGGGGCTTGCGATGTTAGCGCATCGCAAGGGCATGGATGCCCGGCTTCGCACTGCCTTCGCGTACGATAGTAGCCATGAAACAGGACGGAGGCAAGGGGAATGCAGGAGATGCATGGAGCAACCTTCGACGGGACATGACAGTGTGCTCCTTGATGAGGTTCTCACGTACCTTGTCCCGGCGACAGGGAAGATCATTGTCGACTGCACCCTGGGCAGGGGCGGGCACGCGGCGGAGATCGCCCGCCGCGTCGGCCCACACGGCCAGGTTCTGGCGATTGACCTCGATCAACGCAATCTCGAATACGCCCGGCAGAGCATGGAGGGGATGCCCTGCCGGTTCTTCAATGCCAACTTCGCGCAATTCGACGAAGTGCTTGACGCCGCCGGCATTTCGGCGGTCGATGGCATCCTCGCCGACCTTGGGGTAAGCACCAACCAGTTGTTTGAGGATGAATACGGCATGTCGTTCTCACGCGACATGCCTTTGGACATGCGCCTGGACCGATCGGCCGGGCCTTCGGCGGCCGATGTCGTCAACCGGATGGACGCCGAATCGCTCGCCAACGTCCTGTATGAACTGGCCCAGGAGCGCTACAGCAGGCGTATTGCCAGAAAGATTGTGGAAGCGAGGCTGATTTCGCCGATTGTGAGTACCGGACGTCTGGCAGAGATCGTACGAATGGCGATCCCCAAACGGGGCGGAGCCCCCGAGCGGATCGACCCGGCAACCCGGACGTTTCTGGCCCTGCGGATGCATGTCAATCGCGAGATGGAGAATCTCAAGCGATTGATCGAGTTGGGGGCGAAAGCCCTGCGACGCGGGGGCCGGTTGGTCGTGATCAGTTTCCAGTCGATGGAAGATCGTCTGGTGAAACAGCAGTTTCGGTCGTTGGAGCAGGCCGGCGCAGTTCGCATCCTGACAGGCAAGCCTGTGGTTCCTTCCGAGGCCGAAACCGCCCGCAATCCGCGGAGCCGGTCGGCCAAGCTTCGCGCTGTGGAGAAATGCTGAGAGTACAAAGGAAAGGCCGGCACGGCGTAAAGCCGCCGGAGGAATATCATGACGCGGGAAACAAAAATCGGTCTGGTTGTGGGACTGGCATTCATCATCGTGGTCGGCGTGCTGGTGTCGGATCACCTTTCGAGCGTGACCCGGCCCCCCCGGCCACAGCAGCTTGCGGATGGCAGCGCCAACGTGGATCGCTCGATCACGTCGCCCGGCGTGCGCCGCAGCGGCGATCGGGAGACCGTGTTGGATCGCCCCGTGGATTTGAACACCCGCCTGCGTGGCGCCGAGCGAGCCAACCCGGTCCCACCTCGCGCCGACAACAGCAGCAACGGCAACCCCCGCCCGGTTCCCGTCGACCCGAATATCGCCGTGCGGCCCAATCCCACGGACCCGGATCACACCAGCGGCGGCCGCACCGACCCCCCGGCCGATCCGCCGCATCATGACGATCCGGAAATCACCCTGCCGCCGGGCACGGCTCTCTACGAAGCCAAGCCGGGCGACACGGTTTCGCGGCTGGCCGCCAAGTTCCTGGGCAGCAATACCAATGCCAACCGCGACAAGCTCATCAGTCTCAACCAGACCCTCAAGGCCAATCCGAACAAGATCGTCGTCGGCGAGGTCTACATCGTCCCCGACCCCAATGCCCGCGGCGTGGTCCGGAGCAATGATCGCTCGCCCCTGGTGCCGCTGGTGGGCGTCGAGCGGACTGACGTCCGTGGCAACACCCCCGCTCCCCGCGAGGAGCTGGCCACGATCAGTTACACCACCCGGCCCGGCGACACGCTCTGGAAGATCGCCCGCGATCAGTGCGGCAGCCAGAGCAAACAGACGGTCGACCAGATCAAGGCGCTGAACAACGACGTGCTTAAGGGCAAGGAGATGCTGCACCCGAATCTCAAGCTCAAGATTCCCGCCCGGGCGGTGGCCACCCGGTAGGAATACAGGATGAACGCGGAACGATGAACGATGAATTCTTCGTCCTTCATCCCTCATCATTCATCCTTACGTTGGACTTCCCATGATCAAGCTGGTGATATGCGTGTTGTGCTCGCTGCTGATCGGGGCCGTGTCGCTGCAATTGCGGCAGCAGCAGCTCGATTTGCGGCATCGCGTGGTTTCACTCCAGGAGCAGATCGAGCGACAGCAGGCCAGGCTGTGGAGCCAGCAGATGCAGATCTCGGTCTACACCTCGCCCAAGGCCGTCATCAAGACTCTGAACAAGGACATGGCCGTCGGCCCCGAGGCCGGCATTCCACCCGAGGCGGGGAACTGGGTTCGCGAGGAAACGGACTGAGGGGGAGTACACCTCCATGGACCAAACGCCGACCCAGAAGCTGTCATGTCCGAGTTGCGGTAAGGAGTTCGCGTGGCAGCCGCATCTTGCCGGCCGCCGCGTCGCCTGTACATGCGGGACGGTGTTCCAGGCTCCCGCCGTGCCGCCGCCTCCGGTGGCCGATGCGTATGACTTGATTGAAGAGCCGCCCGTCGCTTCCTCGCTCCCGGCCCAGCCCGTCCTCAGCTACGAGTCCAAAGAAGTGGTGAAGGCGGAACGTCGCCGCATCCGCGACCGGATCCTCGAACAATGGCGCATCAGGGACCTGTGGCTTCCCATCTCCCTGATCGTGCTGGGACTCGCCTGCAAACTCATGGTCCCCCTGACCCACGCCACCGACGGAGGTCTCCGGGCCGCCGTCGTCATGGGCCTCGTCGGCCTCGGCACCGCCTTCAATGTGCTCGTGATGCTCGCCGCCGTCATGATTGCCGCGCGCCTCGTTGACCTCGACATCGCCTCGCCGATACAGACCGTGGTCAAGCTCGGCCTGATGTTCGTCCTCGCCGCCTCTGCCGGCGGGTTGATCGCCAACCTCGCCCATTTCGACGGTCTGGGCGTAGCCGTTGGCGTGCATGCAGTCATACTGCTCTACTGGGTCCTCTTCGCGCTGCTGTTCAAGGCCGGGTTGACTGAAACCATGATGACCATTGCCATCATGGGCGTCTTGCAGGCAATCCTCAACGTCGGAGTGTGGAGACTCTGAACGCGGCACCCGTACCCGCGACCGCCGATCGCGGTTCCCCGCCACGCCCAGCCCGTACCCGCGATCGCCGATCGCGGTTCCCTGTTGTCACAGTCCCGTGAAGAACAGCACATACTGTTGTCCAACATCCTGCTGCTGCCGATCCGTCGGCTGGCGGTTGCCGTTGAACCAGCCGAACAACTCCTTGCGCTGGGCCGGATCCTTGGGCAATTCGACCGCGATCGACAGGCTCATTACGCCCGTGCCGAACGCCAGCACCTTTGTTGCCCCCATCCCCTTGAGCCGGTCTTCCAGGGCGATCGCCTGCCCGGGAGTCTTGCCGGCCAGCATCCGCGCCGGGTTGGCCTTGATCCACTGCTGCAGGTCTGTCGCCGTCTCGGTCTCGATCATGTGCTCGACCTTGGCGTCGTCCCCCAGCCGCGGCACGTTGGCTTTGCTGCCCCCCGTGCCCTGGAAGACGATCCACCCGCCCACGCCCATCGCCACGAGCAGCAGCACGCCGCCCAGTATCACGTACAACTTCGTCGAACCGCCGGATTCCTTCTCCGCAGGCCCTCGCCGCCGGCGGCCGGGATAGGTGTCCGCCGCACGGCTGGCCGTGGCGCGGCTCGCTGCCGCCGGAGCCGCGGCCGCCGCTTCGCTGCCGCCGACCTGGGTGGCGACACAACCGCCGGTCCGCAGGTTGTATCCGCAGTTCACACACAGCACCGCTTCCGACGCCATCGCCTCGCCGCAACCGGGGCACTTCGCCTGCTCCGCCGCCGCCACGGGCCCTGCTGCGTCCTCCAAGGCGATCGGCTCCGGCTCAGCCTCCGCCTCGGCCGGAATGGTCAGCACGTGACCGCACTTGCATTTGGCCTGCCGCCCGGCCGACTCCGCCTTCCATGGAAACTTCCGGCCACATCCTGGACACGAAAAGCGAGGTTTGTTCTGGCTCATGCGAATGTGCTCCCTGAATGCGGTCCCGGTGCGGCGGCCACCCGACCGCCGCCATTAAGATAACCGAACCGCAATCTTATGCCAGACGGTAATTGAGAAGCTTCACCTGCCGGCGGCCACGGTCCTCAGGCAACTTCTCTACTTCGAGCGTTTCGACGTCGTGCCGGTGACCGCGGATGTGCTGCGCCGCGGGATCGAGTTGCAGCAATTGCAGAAGCTGGTCTTCGGGGATTCCCTGATCCTCGCGGCCGCCGAACGCGGCGGATGCGACGTGCTGCTGTCAGAGGATCTGTCGGATGAGCAACTCCATGGACCCGTCCGCGTGACAAACCCCTTTCGGCCGTAGTAAGTGCAATGTAGAATGAGCTTGACACCCTTGCTACCCTTGGTGAACGAACCGCAGGATGAGCAGGAACTGCCGGCCTTGCGTTGTTGCCGCGACCGCGGCCGGCCTCATGGCGAGGCCGACTGGCCATCCACGACGGCCCGGCGACTCGGCATCGAAAATCCCCTGCGTGACGCCGGCCGAAGCAAGCGCCCAGGAAAAGTCACGAGGAATTCTACATTTGCTGTTATTCCCCCGCCGCTCGCCGACCCGCCGCCCCGACACCGCCGCCCGCATCAACAGGCCACGACCAGCCCGATCGCTCCGGCCATCACTGCTACGACGCCCTCGGCCAGTTTCAGCCCCCCCCTCGCCGCACCAATCTTCGCTCCCGCAGTCCCTCATTGCTTCTTGGCTCCTTCGCGGTTGATCCTCTTCAATTGAACCGCCAAGCAGCAAAAGGCCAGGAGACTGCGACAAAGAATGGACGCAAATCCCCCCGTCTGCTCTCGCCAAACACTCCCGTGAACCCTTGAACCACGTCACGCCTCAACCCTAACATCACGTTAAATTTAAAATATTCCACTTGTATTATTATTCGCACTATGTTACACTACTCACAACCCTAACAAAGGATGCCCATGACCGCACCAGCATGTGAAATCAGTCCGCGAACCGCCGCCAACCGCCTCAACGCCCAGAAATCCACCGGCCCCCGCACCGCCGCCGGCAAAGCCAAATCCGCCCTCAACGCCCTCAAGCACGGCCTGACTTCCCAATCCCCCCTCCTGCCCACCGAGAACCCCGCCGACTACAACCTCTTCGCCGAAGGCTACCTCGA
>JBEKVL010000139.1:0-10457 GCA_049514055.1 Tepidisphaeraceae bacterium
GTACCCATTATAATGCCGATGACAACCCTATCGGCTCTCGCGGTGTCCAGTTGATTGGCAGGAAGAACATGCGCAAAACGCTTTGGATAACCTTGGTTCTCGTGCTGATCGGCTCGCCGATCGCCCTGGGCTTCCTCAAGGGCAACCGCGAGGACATCAGCATCAAGGACGGCAAGTTCAGCCCCGCGGCCGCCAACATCGCCGTCAACGACAGCGTCGAGTGGAGCAACGACGACAACCAGGACCATCGCATCGTCGCCGACGACGGCTCCTTCGACTCCGGCAAGATCAAGCCGGGCGAAACCTTCACCTTCAAGTTCACCAAACCGGGAACCTTCACCTACGCCTGCGCCATTCATCCCCGCGAGAAGGGCAAGATCGTGGTTAAGAAATAGGGGGAATCGTTCCGGGTGCCGCGGCTTGTCCACCGCAAGCCGTGTCTGCGACTGCGTTCCCCGTCAACCCCTGGCTGTCTCTCCCACCGCGCTGGCCTGCGACACCAGAAACAGCGCCGCCATCCGCACCGCCAGCCCGTTGCTCACCTGCGTCAGAATGCCGCTGTTTGGCCCGTCCGCGATGTGCGAGGAAATCTCGATCCCCCGGTTCATCGGCCCGGGGTGCATGACGAACACATCCTTCTTGCACCGTGTGAACCGTTCGCCCGTCAGCCCATAGAGTTGCGTGAATTCCCGCACCGAAGGGAACTGGCTGCTCTTGATCCGCTCGAACTGCACCCGCAGCATGTTCACGACGTCCACCTCGCCGATCACTTCGTCAAAATCGTAGTACACCTTGGCGCCAAGTTGCGAAAACGACTTCGGGAGCAGCGTCGGCGGACCGACGAAGATCACCTCCGCCCCCATCTTCTTCAGCGCCCAGAGATTGCTCCTGGCCACGCGCGAATTGGCGATGTCGCCGACGATGGCCACCTTCAGCCCGGCAATCTTTCCGAAGCGCTCGCGAATGGTGTAGAGATCGAGCAACCCCTGTGTCGGATGTTCGTGCGCCCCGTCGCCGGCATTTACAACCGAGCATTTCACGCTCCGCGACAGCAGGTACGCCGCGCCTGATGCCGGGTGCCGCGTGACCAGGATATCCACGCCCATCGCCTCGATGTTCCGCGCCGTGTCGATCAGCGTCTCGCCCTTGCTCACCGAACTCGTCTTGACCGAAAAATCCACGATATCCGCCGACAGCCGCGATGCCGCCAGCGAAAAACTCGTCCGCGTGCGGGTCGAATCCTCGAAGAACAGATTCACCACCACCTTGCCTCGCAGCGCCGGAATCTTCTTGACCGAGCGTGTGGAAACCTCCTTGAACGAGTCGGCCGTCTCCATTACCAGCCGGATGTCCTCCACCGATAGCTCTTCCAGCGACAACAGATGCTTGTGCGTCCAGCGATTGCTGTGGGTGTTCGGCATGACTCAACTCCTCGGCTCGACCACGATCTCGTCCCGGCCGTCCGCCTCGACGAAGCGCACGTTCACGCGGTGGTCCTCGGGGACTTCCTTCAAATGAATTCCCACGAAGTCGGCCGCGATCGGCAGTTCCCGGCCGCCCCGGTCTGCAAGCACCGCCAGCCGCACCACGCTCGGCCGGCCAAAATCGTTCAGCGCATTCAGTGCCGCCCGCACCGACCTCCCGGTGTGCAGCACGTCATCCACCAGCAGCAGGGGTTTGTCTGCCAAGTCAATGTAAATATCCGTCGGCCGGATCGCGTGGCTCGTGCCGATGCTTGACAGATCGTCGCGGTAAAGAGTGACATCCAGCGTGCCGAAGCCGATTTGCGCAAAGCCCTGCGAGCGCAGGCGATCCACCAGCCGCTGGGCCAGATTTTCCCCGCGCGTGCGAATGCCGATCACATTGAGTGGTTTGTCCGGCGGAAATGCCGCCGCAATGCTCCGCGTGAGTTCTTCAATCACACGGGCAACGTCCCTGGCGTCATAAGTGGTACGCATGTCCCCGGAGAAGTTACGGTAAACGGCGGTGAAAGACAAATCCGGGCTCGGTTTCAGACGCACCGTACAAATTCCGTTGCCCAGGTTTTTTCTTTCCCGGCACTGAAATCAGTGGTATATTGTCCATACTTGCTGCGGGTTCTTGACATCTTTGCATTCGCCAAATCGGCCTGGTGAGTTTCCCCATTGGCCGGTCGGGTCTCTTTGGAGAACACAAATGAGCACTGGCAATTCCTCTTTGCGCCAAAATTCGCGATATCGCAGGCATGCCTCCATGATCGAAACGCTCGAGTGCAGACAACTGCTCAGCGCGGCGCTGCCGGATCTGACCGGCTCGCTGACAACGCTGCCCCCGGCCAGCTACGCCATCGGCGGCTCGGCTCAGAAGTTATTCACCGCCGCTATAACGGTGAAGAACCGGGGAACAGTCAAGGCCGGCGGCGTGCTCACGGCAAATCTCTACGCCTCGACAGACCGGGTGCTCGACCCCCTGGACATATTGCTGGGCACGGCGCCCTTGAAGGCCGTCTCGGTAACAATCAACCCGGGCAAGACAGCGGTGCTCAGCTTCAGCAAGAAACTGGCCGCGACGATCCACAGCGGCACGTTCTACCTGCTGGCCAGGATCAATCCCACCAACCGCATCAAAGAGAGCAACACGAATAACGACCTGGTGGTGTCCTCCAAGACATTCAAGATCAGCAATCCGGCCCTGCCGACAGGCCTGGCGGGTCCGACGCCCACCTCGCCGGGAACCTCCACCGATACCGGCGCCCTGGCCGCGAACCTGATCCCAACCATGAACTGGAACGAGGTCAGCGGCGCGGCCAGCTACAACCTCTATATCCGCAAGGCGCCCTACACCGCGGCCGACCAGATCTACTCCACCACCGGCCTGACCGGCAGCAGCTTCGTGCTTCCCAGCGGCCACTTGCAGGCGGGAGTGAAATATCTGTGGTACATGGCGACCGTGGACAGCCACCATGCCACGGGGCTCGCCAGCGCCGGTTTGTATTTCCAGACTGCGGCCGTCCCCACGGCGCTGTCGCCGCTGACCAGCGACGTGCGAACCGTGGTGGTTGGGCACACGGAGCTGAGCCGGTTCCATGTGACCGTCGCGGGCGCCACCTCGGGCACGGCCGTCGAGGTGGATCTGGTGGACTCCACCGGCGCCTTCGTCAGCAAGCAGTGTGACCTGGCGGATGACGGCAGCGGGGTCAATGGCGACAGCCGCGCCGGCGATGGCGTCTACAGTGGGGTCAGCGCTGTTGACTTCACTGCGCCCGGCACCGACTACTTCGTAGCCAGAATCAGCGATCCATTGCTCACCAGCAGCGTGCAAACGGCGTCGCTGGCGATACCGGGAATTGCCGCGCCGACCAGCGCGCAAATGCAGGCCGACCAGGATACGGCGGCAACCAACACCCAGACGGCCCAACAGGCGCTCACCGGCGGCGGCACGCCGCAGTCGGCCCTGGATGCGGTCAACACCGCCCTGCAATCCGATCCCAACGTGCAGCCGGGCAGCATCCAGCGCACGGACACAGCCATATTCTGGACCACACTTGACGGCGTTACCGAGGGCGTGGACACGACCTTCCTGCAGGGCGGCGATACCCTGGGCGGCGGCGGCGACGTCGCGGCCGCCCCGGCCGAGAGGGGGATCCAGCCGCTGGACACCACCGCGCCCACGCCCGACCCCACCATGAACGTGTTGATCCTGTCGCCCTTCGCCAGTTCGCTCTCCACATGGGATCCCAGCAGTTCCATCGAATCGATGTTCGCCAACGACGGCTACACCGTCACCTATCACACCAACCAGGGCGTCACCTTCGGCGACTTTGCCAACCTTGGCCAATACGACGCCATCGAACTATTTGGCCACGGCGCCCTGATTCCCGGCCAGGGCGAGGGGTTCTACACCAGCATTCAACCTTCGGCGGCAACTTCGCTGGCCAATGCCTGGGCGCTGCTGAACAGCCGGATCGTCGTCATGGACAACTACTACGTCATCACGCCCTCCTACATCGACGCCTACGCCGGCGAGATGAACGGCACGATCGTCCTGGCCAACGCCTGCAACAGCGCCTATGACTCGACCATGGCCGATGCGTTCCTCGGTAACGGCGCCGCGGCCTACCTTGGATATACCCATGTGGTCAAGGCGGGCTTTGCCGCCGGCAAGGCCACGGATACCTGGACAACGCTTCTGCAAACGACAAACAACACCGTCGACGACATCCCCGGCCTCTTCACCGCCCATGACACCAATAATCCCGCCGCTTATTTCACCATGCACGGAGACCTCAACGCCACGCTTCCCCAGGCGGACCTGCTGAAGAACTCCCAGGTCTACATCCGCTACGACTGGCCGCTGACCGAAAAGGATCTGGACACCGATACCACCTTCCTCGGCAGTTCGGTGGGCTGGGATCTGGCCAACAGCAGCCCGTACCTGCACTGGAGCGGCGACAACACCAGCACGGGTGGCAGCGAATCCTGCACGGTGGACCTCTACCCGTCCTGGCAGGCCGGCGCCTGGTCGCTAGGCACATCCATCACCGCTGGCGCCGACTGGTACACACCATCTTCCGGCAGCGGCCCGGCGTCCATCTCGATCGGCCTGCAGAACATCGCCACCGGCGAGATCAGTCATGTGGTGCAGATGGTGATCTACCCGGACCAGGAAAGTACGGGAGCCCATACCACTGTGGCCAACATCCAGGTGCTCCTGGGCGGCGACCCGACCAACCCCTCGGTCAAACTCGTGGTCTCGTAAAACCAACTGCAACGCCGCTGTTTCCCGAGAGTGGATATGATCATGAACGTGACCAAATCCCTCTCATGCTGCCCCGCCTGGCTTCTCGCCCTCTGCCTTATCCTTCCCGCCGCCATCGCGTCGGGACAATTCGGACCCGACGCGCCCGATCAAACCAAGCCCGACGACAAGGAAGCCGCCGACCTGGCCGCCAAGGCTTACAAGGACAACCTCGCCAAGTACAAGGACAACCCCGACTTCTTCGTCCGCCCCGGCCTGCTCGCCGACCGCAAGAACAAGACCGTCCGCCTCTGGGGCCGCAGCACCCACCTTTCCACCACCGACCCGGCCGAGTTCTTCGTCATTCCCGGCGACAGCGGCAAGGACTACGAGGCCGTCGCCGTCGCCTACGTCAAGTCCTCCGACGTCCGCGCCGCCCTCGAATTCATCGGCATGAAACCCGGCCGCCCCGCCAACTTCGGCCTCAACTCCTTCTGGCCCAAGGGCGAACGCATCATCGCGTGGTTTGAATGGACCCAGCCCCCCGAAAGACCCGACGGCAAAGGCGAGCCCAAACGTGCCCGCGCCGAAGACATCCTCTTCGACGTCAAGACCAACCGCCCGCTCCCGCCGGCCGGCTTCGTCTTCACCGGCTCCACGTTTCTCAAGTCCGAGGATGACGACAAGCAGATTTTCGCGGCCGACGCCCTTGATGCCCGCAGCGTCATCGCCGACTACAACGAACGCAGTTCCATCCTCGACGTCCCCCGCCAGGCCCCCCAGGGCGCCGTCTACGGCACCATCAAGCTCAACCCCGCCCATCGTTTCGGCCCGGAAAAACCCCTGCAAATCACCCTCGAACCCGAGCACAAAGACGCCGCGCTCCGGGTCCGCGACCTCACGCTCGACATCTCCATCCCCCCCGGCACCGCGATTCAGGACGGCAAGTTCCTGCTCAAGGACGCCCAGGGCAGCGCGCTCACGCCCCAGCCCACGTTCATCAACGCCCTGGCCGAGTTCGGCAAGCTCACCGATGCCGGCGTCGACCCCTACGTCACGCTCTCGCTCGACGGCGAGATGACCCTCGCCGCCGCCCGCAATCTCGCGATCTTCCTGGCCAGCATCGACAGCGAAAGAGGCATCCGCATCGAAGCCCCGCCCGCCGGCCAGCTCTACTACCGCAACTTCACCCCGCGCGACGAGTGGCGCGACCGCGACAAACGCCTCGGCCGCCCCTGGGAACTCCACGTCTCCGAGAAAGACGGCCACGTCTCCGGCACGCTGATCCTGCCGGCCGACCAGATTGACAACAACCAGGGCCTGGGCGACCTCAAATTCCCCGTCGGCTCACCGGAAGAAGTCGCCAAGGTGCTCCAGGAAAAGAGCGACAAGTGGGCTCACAGTGTCTACATATTCGCACAATCGGAGATGACCGTCGGCCCCCTGCTGAAGTTCATCACCCCCGGCATGAAGATCCGGCCGGCGATGTATGTCTTCCTGCCCGAGCCCAAGTAGTTCACTTGGCCGTCAACACGCAATCCTTGATCCAGACCTTGCCCTTGTTTCCGCCGAGGACGAAGGCGATCCGATTCTTATTGGCCTTGACGTCGGTGGCGGTGAACTCGTATTCCACCTTCTTCCATTCCTTGCCAAGCTGCGCCGTTTCCGTCAGCCCGACCATGTGCCAGTCTTCCACGTCGATCCCGGCGTTGACGGGAATGTCGGCCGCTGGTTCTGCCTTGGCCTCGAAGCTGAGCTTGTACTTGCCGTCGTTCTTGAGGTCGATCCCGGTCTGGATGGCTTGCGCGTGCCAGTCGGTGCCGTCGGCATCAGTGACCGTGAAGACCATGGCATCCCCGTCGATCTCCATCTTTGCCTTGGCACCTTCGTGCGTTTCCAGACGCCAACTGTCGGTCTTGTTGGCCGACTTGAGCAGATTCTCGGCGGCCCAGAGAGGCAGAGCAATGGCCAGTCCGATGAGCAATGCGAAGCGAGTGTAGCGATTCATGGTGAGGTCTCCTTGTACGAAGGACTTTACCATGCAGGCAAAGAGTCCGCCACGCGGAAAACCCGTGGTTGAACCTGCAGAGAGGAGATCAACCGCGGATCGCTCGGATGGCCCTCATGCCGAAGCACAAATCGGCGTGACGTGGTGGGAAGTTGCGCCGAAACGCCACCGCCGCCCACAAGGAATGCACTCCCCGGAGCATCCATATGCCCGGAGAGTGGCGGTGATGGATGACCCCGCACATGCTCGTATCTGCTCCCGGGACAGGGTGGCGTTTCACACCTGATCCTGTATCCTGAGCAATAGAGGAGAACCCATGTTCAAGACCTTCTTCCTGACGTTTCTTTGCATGTTGACGATCGACATGATGGCCCAGGCGCAGCCTGCACTTCGAGCACCGGCCGTGCCGCTCGTGGCGGTGGACCCGTACTTCAGCATCTGGTCGCCGGCCGACAAACTGACCGACGCCGCGACCGTACACTGGACCGGGGCGCCCAACCGCCTGACCAGCCTGGTGCGGATCGACGGCAAGGTCTTCCGCATCATGGGCAACGAACCCAAGGATCTGCCGGCACTGGAACAGCGGAAATTGTCGATCCTGCCGACGACGGTGACGTACACGTTTGAAGGCGAAGGCGTGCGCGTGGAGTTGTCGTTTATGACCCCCCTGCTGCCGGAAGAGCTCATGATCTTTTCCCGGCCGGTGACTTATCTCACCTGGCAGACCGCCGCCATCGACGGCAAAGAGCATGATGTGCAGATCTACTATGACAACACCGCGGAACTGGTGGTGAACAACGCCAAGTCCGAAAAGGTGACGTGGTCGGCCGAGAAGTTCGGCGATATCAGCGCGCTCAAGGTCGGCTCGGTCGATCAGCCGGTGCTGCGTCTGAAAGGTGACGGCGTGCGCATCAATTGGGGATACCAGTATGTGGCCGTATCGGCCTCGCAGAATGGCAAGCTGGTGATCGCGGCGGCCGACGCGACCCGCGACGGCTGGGACAAGGACGTGGCGGGCGTGCCCGCCAGCCCGACGTCCGCGGCCAACGCACCGGTGCTCTCGGTGACGTTCAAACTCGGCAAGGTCGGCCAGCAGCCGATGTCGCGCTTCCTGATGCTCGCTTACGACGACATCTACTCAGCGCAGTTCTTCAAGAAGGAACTCAAGGCATATTGGAAGAAGGATGGCGCGGAGATCGGCGACTTGCTCAAGAAGTCGGCGGCCGAATACGCCGCATTGCGGCCGCGCTGCGACAAGTTTGACACGGAGTTGATGGCCGACGTTGAAAAAGCCGGCGGCCCCAAGTACGCCTGGATCTGCGCCCTGGTCTATCGGCAGTCGTGCGCGGCCAGCAAGGTGGTTGTCGATGGCAACGGTCAGCCTCTTTATTTCTGCAAAGAGAACACCAGCAATGGCTGCATGGGCACGGTGGACGTGTTCTATCCGCAGGCCCCGCTGCCGCTGCTGATCAGCCCGTCGCTCTCCAAGGCGATGCTGATCCCGGTGCTGGAATACGCCAGCACGCCGGCGTGGAAATGGCCCAACGCGCCGCACGATGTCGGCACCTGGCCGCAGGCCAACGGGCAGGTCTACGGCGGCACCAAGAGCAACGGCGGCATGCCGGTGGAAGAGACCGGCAACATGCTCCTGCTGGTGGCGGCCGTGGCGCAGGTCGAAGGCAATGCCGACTTCGCCAGCAAATACTGGCCGGTCCTGACGACCTGGGCGAAATACCTCGAACAGTTCGGCCGCGACCCGGAAAACCAGCTCTGCACTGACGACTTCGCCGGCCACCTGGCGCACAACGCCAATCTCGCCGGCAAGGCGATCTGCGCCCTGGCCTCCTATGGCAAGATGGCCGGCATGCGCGGCGACAAGGAGACGGCCGACAAGTACACCAGGATGGCCAAGGAATTCGCACTCGGCTGGATCAAGCAGGGCGACGACGGCGACCACTTCCGCCTGGCGTTCGACCGGCCCAACTCCTGGAGTTCCAAGTACAACCTGGTCTGGGACAAGATTCTGGACACAAATGTGTTCCCCGAGGACGCGATCAAGAAGGAGATGGCGTTCTATCGCAAGAACATCGACAAGTACGGCCTGCCGCTCGACGGCCGCATGCAGAACGCCCCCGGCCGCAAGGCCCACTGGAGCAAGACCGACTGGGCCTTCTGGACCGCCTGTCTGACCAACAACCAGGAAGATTTCGACGCCATCACCGCGCCGATCTACACCTTCTTCAACGAAGCCCAGCGCCGGGTCGGCCTGACCGACCTCTACTTCACCGACCGCCCCGACACCGCGCTCATGCACTCGCGGCCGGTCATCGGCGGCATCTTCGTCAAGATGCTCTACAACAAGGAAATCTGGAAGAAGTGGGCGTCCCGTGACGTGACCAAGGCCAACGGCCCTTGGGCGCCGATCCCCGTCCCGGCCGAGGCCGTCGATGTCGTGAAACCCGCGAGCAACACCTGGCATTACACCACCGCCAAACCGGCCGACGGCTGGTTCAAGCCCGGCTTTGACGATGCGGCCTGGAAGACCGGCAAAGGCGGCTTCGGCACGCGCGGCACGCCCGGCGCGATCGTCAACACCGTTTGGAATACCGACGACATCTGGCTGCGCGGCGAGATCACCATCCCGGCCGGCAACTACGGCAACCTGCAGCTCAACCTCCACCACGACGAGGACGCCGAAATCTACCTCGACGGCAAACTGGCCGCGTCGGTGGGCGGTTTCATCAGTGAGTACGAACCACTGGCGACCCGCCCCGAAACGCCCCTCACGCCGGGCAAGCATCTGTTCACGATCCACTGCCACCAGACCGAAGGCGGGCAGTACATCGACCTTGGGATCGTGGACGTGAAACCGGCGAAGTAGGCTGGGTGAGTGAGGTCCGTTTCCATTTCCGGTTCAATCAAAGTGCCGCCAGTGTCTCCGCTGGCGGCGTTCTTATGATACATCCTTGGATCGCGTCCGTTCACCATCATACGCCGGCAGGTTCGCGCATCGGGCGGGTGGTTACCAAGGGAAGTTCGCCGCCCGCAGCCTCAAGATCTTCGATCTCTTCACGGACCAATTCGCACAATCGGCGGTACGTTTGCTGCTCATGTTTGCCGTGACAGACGCCGCCCCACGGGAATAGATCGGGGCAGAAACCGATGTAGGCGCCGTCCTCATCGCTCCAGCGCACAAATTTCAGGTATTGGTCCTCGGCTTTCATTTGCTGGCCTCGCGAATTGCGTTGCGGACTTGTTTCTCCTGATAGCGATGCGCGTCATCCCCCGCCTTGCCACTCAGGATGACCGAGCCGGCAAAGCGAGGATGGCGAAACTTGCGGTGCGAGCCTTTGGCGGCCAACACCGCGACAAACCCCGCCGCCTCAAGATCGGCGATGAGTTGACGGATTTTACGCGGCATTACTTCGGTCTTCCATTCGAATTCCGGCGTCGAATTATATGACGCGCCCCGTTGGAATCAATTGGACCCGTCGGGGCCACAGGTCGTGGGCGACGATGAAGCGATAGAAATAGCCCCATAAGGACGACACAAATTGTGTCGCCCCTATGAGGCTCATGAAATGCCGTCGGCGATCGTTTCCCATGGCTTGCGCCACTGGTATCTACACATCTACCCGCTTCTGCGGCGCGGCCGGCGGGATTTCGCTGGCGGCGCGGTCAGAATGCCGGGAAGCGTGGCCTCGACCAGATCGCGAAGTTCCTGCACCTCGTA
>JBEKVL010000140.1:0-10454 GCA_049514055.1 Tepidisphaeraceae bacterium
CCGTCCGGCACGACCACCACGATCACCGGCGGAGCCAACCAGAACTCCATCAAGCTGAGCAATTCGGCCGAGACAGGCGGCCTGGACAACCTGCCCGGTCCGGTCGTCGTCAACGGCGGCGCCAGCGGAACCGACATCGTCACTCTCGACGATTCGTCCGTCAACTTCAACGACAACTACACTGTCACCTCGACAACAGTCGCCCGAAACGTGTTTGGCGGCCTGACCTACGGCAACATCGGCACGCTGACCTTGAACGCCGAAAACACTCTGGGCGCCAACGGCAACAACACGATCAGCATCAACAGCACGGCTAATGGGGTGACGACGAATGTCAACGGCCAGGGCGGCGTCGACACGGTCAACATCAACAACACCGGTACTACAGGCACGCTGAACGTCAACCTCGGCACCAGCGATGGCGGTACGGTGAACGCGATTTCCACCAACGAGCCGGTGAATATCACGCTTCACGCGCTGAGCACCGTGAACATCGGCTCGACGGGCGGCGCCGGCACGATGGCGAACATCCAGGGCGCGATCAGCGTCTCCAACCCGCCGAGTTTCACCGCCCTGAATCTCCACGATGAGAACGACGTGACCGCGCGGACCTGGACCATGAACGACAATGACGGCGGAAATACCGGCAGCATCGCCATCGGCCCGGGAATTGCGACCACGAACTATGTGCCGGCCGATATTTCCTCGCTGACGATCAACGGCGGCAGCGGCGGCAACACGTTCGTCGTGAACAACACCACCGCCTTTGCGCCGACAACGCTCAACGCCGGCACCGGTGCCGACTCGGTCAATGTGCTGGGCACCGGCAACAATACGCTCAATATCCACGGCCAGGCCGGGCAGGATACGGTCACACTTGGAGGCAACAGCGCGCCTCCACTGGGAATGCAGGGCCTGAATGGCACCATCAACGTGGACAACACGCTCGGCTTCACCAGCCTGGTGCTGGATGATGCGCTGGACACGGCCGGCCGAACGGCACTCCTCTTTAACGACGGCACCAATGGCCAGATTACCGGCCTTGCCCCTGCCACTGTCAATTACACCAACACGGCTTTGAGCGGTCTCACCGTGCATGGCGGCGGCGGCGGCAATACCTTCACGGTCAACGGAACCCTCGCCAACGCGTTCGTCCCCAGCACCCTGACGACGCTAAACAAGGGCTCCGGCGCATCCAATACCGTCAACATCCTGGCCACCAACGCCAACAGCGTGCTCGATCTCACCGGCACGGGCACTCCCGACACGGTCAACATCGGAAACAACGGGAGCATGGCGGGTATCCTCGGCCAGGTTGCGATCAACGAAGCCCCCGGCTCGACGAATCTGACATTCGACTTCTCCAGCGATGCTCTCCCTCACGTTCTGGATCTCTCCAGCGACGGAACCACGAGTACCCTCCATGACGAGTTGGGCAATCTGCCCGGCGATATCACCTACACCACGGCCTCCCTCCGCTCGCTGACCATCGACGCCAACGGATCCCAGAGCGAGACCCTCAACATTGACTTCGGAGGAGGTCTCGGCCCCCCAAATGGCGGCGAGGCGCAGAACCAGCCTTTCAATGCCGGTACCGACACCAACCCCATTCCCACCGGCTCGCCGGGTCTGATCTTCAACGCGGGGAACGGCCCGGGCAGCCATGCCTTGAACCTCCTGGGCGAACTCCCGACGGGTCCGCTCGCCAGTGAGACCCACAACGCCAACGATGGATCGGTCTCCCCTCAGGTCGGCCAGTACGGCTCGCTCATCTTCGACGACGGCACGGGATCACCGACAAGCCTGACAAGACTCAATTACACCGGCCTCCAGCCGATCAACGACACGGTCCCGGCGCTAAACTACACCTTCAACGACTTTGCCGACGACCAGTCGTTCACGTTGCAGAACGGCCCGGTGGTCCTGGGCTTGAACACCGTCCAGTTTGTCAACACGCCGGCCGTACCGCCGCCGACGTTCGAGACAACGAACATTGCCAATAAGGCATTTGTCGTATTCAACACCACGACGACGACCAACGGGCTCAACGGCATCGTCAACATCACGACGCCCTCGACCGGACTTCTCAGCCTGACGGTCAACACGCCCGCGAGCCAGGACCATGCCGTGTCGTTCCTGAATACTCCGCCCGGCGTCGTGACCAGCCTCGTCGGCGGATCCGATGAGGACATTACCAATGTGACCGGTGTGGGAGTCGCGGCCGGCACAGTGCTTTTTGCCAACGGCGGCGCCAGCGTGAACGCGCTGAACTATGACGCGGGCGGGCTGATTCCGACGATCACCGCGGGCCTCTTGCCAGGCGAAGTGCTGATCAGCATCCCCGGCGCGGGAATAGTCGACGCCGTGGGCTACTCCAGCATCAATGTCACCAACGTCACGCCGATCGTGCTAACCCCTGGACCGGCGACATCGATCAACAGCGCCGAAGGCTTCCAACTTGTCAACCAGGTCGTCGCCACCTTCACCGCGCCGATCCTGATCACCCAGGCTCCCGCGGGCATGCCCGCGAGCGACTTCACCGCGTCGATCGACTGGGGCGACCCCTCCGTCGATCCCGCGGCCGGGACCATCACTCAGAATGCGAGCAACCCAAGCCTCTACTACATTACCGGCACCCATGCCTTCGCCGCGCAGGGAACATTCACCGTAGCCAACACGGTGGCCTTCGCCGGCGCAACCTACTCCACGGGGGTCAACGGGACTCCGATATCCATTACGTTGCCGTCGTCCGGGCCAACCGCCGGTACGTCGGCCACGGCGGCAGTGACCCAGGGCACGCTGGCCGTCTCCGCCTTCCCCATCGTCGGCACTGAGGGTCTGCCCGTCGCGGCCGGCCCGATCGCGTCCTTCATCGACGCCGGCGGCGCCAGCCCGGTCGCCAATTACTCGGCGACGATCTCGATCATCAACTCCGCCGGCACGACAATCCTGGCGGTCGCGGCGGCCAGCATCACCCAGAACGGTAGCGCAGCCGAATACACGGTCAACGCCCCGGCCTTGACACTGCCCGAGCAGGGCACTTACCGCATCGTGGTCGCGGTCACCGACGGCAGCGGAGCAACCCCAGTCACGGTCTCGGGTACGTCCACGGCCACCGTCGCCGACGCAGCGCTGACGGCCGGCGCCGCGGTGAACCTGACTCCCAACACCGGCGCCGCGCTCACTGCCGCCACGGTCGGCACCTTCACCGACGCCGATCCGGCCGCGCCCACCAGCGACTTCACGGCGGTCATCGACTGGGGCGACGGCTCCAGTTCCGCCGGCACACTCTCCCAGCCCGGCGGAGTCGGCACCGCCTTCTCCGTCACCGGGTCACATGCCTACGCCAAACCCGGCAGCTACAGCACCAAGACCATCGTCACCGACGTCGGTGGTTCCAATGTCACCTTGAACGGCACCGCCACCGTCACCGACCTTGCCGTGACCGGCGCGGTTCGCAATTTCAGCGCCGTCGAGGGCCAGAACACCGGCACCATCGTGCTGGCAACCTTCACCAGCCCCAACCCGCTGGCCACCGCCGCGGACTTCACCGCCACGCTCCCCGCCGGCGGCTGGGGCGACGGCACGCCCGGCGCATCCGCGACACTGAGCGTTGTGCCGATCGGCGGCACGGCCACCTCGACGATCTTCCAGGTCACCGGCAACCATACTTACGCTGGGGAAGGCGCCTTCACCGTCAACGTCTCCGTCACGACCAGCGGCGGAGTAACGACCGTACTGACCTCCGGCACGGCCACCATCGCCGACGCGCCCTTGTCGGGCGGTTCGGGCAACCCGATCACGGCCACCGAAGGCGCTCCGGCCGCGACCTTCACCGTCGCGACCTTCAGCGACGCCAATCCCGGCGCGAGCATCGGCGAGTTTACCGGCACCGTCACCGCCACCAGCAGCACCGGCCAGGTGGTCAACGGCACCGCCGTCACCTTCACGGCCCAGGGCAACGGTGTCTTCACCGTCACCGCCAGCCTGGCCTTCCCCGAGGAGGGAACCTGGTCGATCGCCACGGTCGTCAACGACGCCGGCGGCAGCAAGACTCAGATCGGTACCACGGCCACTGTCGCCGACGCGGCGCTGACGGCCACGGCAACTTCCAATGTTGCCATCGCCGAGGGAACTCCCACGGGCTCGGTCAGGGTGGGCACTTTCACCGACGCCAACCCGAACCCGGTGGCCGGGGAGTACGCGGCCATCATCGACTGGGGCGACGGATCTCCGACCTCGTTCGGCACGTTCTCGATCACTCCCGGCATCGGCGGCGCTCCCGCCGCCGTTGCGGTCAACGGGACACACGTTTACAAGGAAGATGGCACATTCACGATCACGGCCGCAGTCACGGACGTTGGCGGCCAGCGCGTCACCACGACGGCCACGGCCAACGTGACCGATCCGGCCGCGACCGGCGTGGCGGCCATTCCCGCCAACGCCACCCAGGGCCAGAACACCGGCCAGATTGCCGTGGCGATCTTCACCGATCCCAATCCCTACTCCACCACCAGCGACTGGAACACCACGATCGACTGGGGTGATGGCTCCGCGACCGATGTCGGCAACGTCGTCCTCGTGGGCGGCGCCGTCGGTGGCGGCCACATCTTCAAAGTGTTCGGCAGCCACTCCTACGCCCAACTGACCGCCAGCGCGAGTCCGGCCCTGACGGCGGTCGTCGTGACCCTGAACGACGCGGACACCCCGGCCAACGACGTCGTGGTGACGGGGCCGGCCGCCAATGTGACCCGCGAGCCGCACCAGGCGACCATCGATCTGGTAGACACGTTTGACAGTGGACTGTCCAATAAAGACAACATAACCAATATCGTGCCCGAGCAGTATCGCGTCTCGGCGGAAGCGGGCACGAACGTCGTCATCCTGGACGGCGAGAAGGTTATCGACAGCTTCGTGATGCCGGTGACGGCCGATGGGTTCACCACGCGAACCCTGACGCTGGCCGAGGGCGCTCACCCGCTCAGCGCCCAGGCCACCAACGCGGCCGGGGTGCATGGCGAGCAATCCGAGACGCTGCTGGTGACGGTCGATCTGACGGCCCCGGCGGCTCCGTCGGCTCCGCAGATGGTCCCCAGTTCCGATTCGAACCTCCCCAACGACAACATCACCAGCGTCACCACACCGGCCTTCCAAGGCACCGCCGAGGCCAACTCCATCGTCCGCATCCTCGCCACCGATGCCAGCGGCGTCTCGCACCAGATCGGCCAGACCGTGACCGGATCCGATGCGACTGACGGCGTCACCGGCAATGGCCTGGGCCGCTACGAAGTCACCGTCGCGCCGCTGGCTTATGGCTTCTACACGATCAAGGCCAGCGCCGAGGACGTTGCCGGCAACATCTCGCCGCTTTCCTCCTCGGGCACGCAGATTCATATCTCCAACTTCCAACTGCAAATGGCAACTCCGATCAGTTATCCCAGCCTCACCCAGCCGATGGCCGTGGTCACCGGCGACCTTACCGGCGATGGCCGCATCGACATGGTCTCTGTCGACCAGAGCGGCAACATCTCCACCTTCATCAATCGCGGCAGTACGACGTTCCAGCGCGCCCGCCGGACGAATGTCGGCGGCCTCGGCCCGGTCGACCTCGCCCTGGGCGATGTCAACGGCGACGGCAAACTCGACGTGGTCACCGCCAACAGCCTCTCCGGCAATGTCTCCGTCCTCTTCGGCAACGGCGACGGCACCTTCGCGCATCCGCGCCTCTACAAGGTGTTCAACGACCCCACGGCCATCCGCCTGGGCGATGTCAACGGCGACGGCAAACTCGATATCATCGTCACCAACACCGCCACCCACAAGATGTCCTACCTGCTCAACAAGGGCAACGGCACCTTCGGCGCCGTCAAGTCTTTCCGTATTCCCGGCGTCTCCCCGATCGCCTTCGACATGGCCGACCTCAACGGCGACGGCAAACTCGACCTGGTGGCCGTCAACAACACCAGGAGCCTGTCGCTCGACGTCATGCTCGGCAACGGCAACGGCACCTTCCAGACGAGCAAATCCTACCGCGTCGGACTGCCGGCGACCTCGGTCAGGATCGCCGACGTCGATAACGACGGCATCCTCGACATCGTGGCGTCCAATGCCACCTCCAAGTTCGTGTCGGTCCTGCTGGGCAAGGGCGGCGGCCTGTTCAACACCCGCAGCCGCATCAACTACGTCGGCGCCAACCTCGAGGCCCAGGCCATCGGAATGGCCGACCTCAACTCCGACGGCTACCAGGACATCATCATGGCCAACGCCAAGGGTGATACGCTCGGCATCATGCTCGGCAACGGCAACGGCACCTTCCAGCCCATGACACAGTTGCCCATGGGCAAAGTCGTGTCCGGGCAGGCCGATGCGATCGCCACGGCCGACTTCAACAACGACGGCCTGACCGATGTCGTCGTTGCCAACGCTGGTTCCGACGAGGTGAATGTGTTCTTCAACAGCCAGCCCGGCCACGGCGACAACTCAGGGCTGGGCTCCGGCGGTGCCGGGTCGCTCGGCGGCAATGGCAATGGCGGCGGCAACCCCTGACCCGATCGCCCCGGTGACCAGCATGCCAGGCTCGCGTTCTCCACAGGAACGCGAGCCTGTTTCGTCCTGGCTCTCGGGTGCCATTGGTGACGTACGGCCCGCTTCAGCGGACGCGAAATCCCGTGGGCACGCGGCCCCGCGTCCGCTGAAGCGGACCCTGCGCAACTACCAACCATCAACTATCAACTTCTCCGCGCAGCAGGCGCTGGTATTGGTCGAGCAGGGAGCCTTCCCGGCCGGCCAGGATCACGGTCGGATTCCGCTTGCAACAGCCGTCGCAGGACTCGGCGAAGGTGGCCACGCGCAGTTCGCGGCCATAGCCGTCGAGCGGGCCGAGAGTGAAATGGACGCTGAAGACGAAACGGTGCTCGCCGGCGAGGGTGCCGTAGATCAGATCGACCGCGCGGAACTCGCCGCAATCGGGGATGGGCCAGTTCTTCTCAATACGCGGGGCGATGTTGAAAAGGTCGTCCTGGACGTAGTGCATCTGGCATGAGGCCGCGAGCCGGCGCAAGCCGCGTCGTGTGCGCGAGCGCCCCATGCGATGCGCGCCGTACGCGCCGAGCGTAACGGCCAGCATGAGGAGCAGGAACCATTGAGGAGACATGACTCTAGTTGATGCCGACGGGCCGGAGGCGGCCGCGGATTTCATCCAGTTTGTTCTGCGCGTCGTTGCCGCCGCCGGGGTTGGCCGGGGGGGCTTTGGCGGGCTGCGCCTTGGCCGGAGGCTGCTTGGCTGGTTCGGGTTGTTTCGGCGGAGTCGGCTGGGGAGGCACGGGAAGCGCCGCGGGTTGCGAGGTGGGGGCGGTGGAGCCGGGCAGCACGTAGTCGATGTGATAGTCGGGGTCCAACGGAAGCAGCGACTTGTTCATCCAGTCAACCATGATCCGGCAGCGTGGATCATCCATGCCCTTGAAGACGGGCGTGAAGCCCTGGGCCTCGGGATGACGGAAGTCGGCCCGCTCACGCGGCAGGGCGAACTGGACGAGGAGCGAGTTCTGCGGATAGGTGCGGTCGATCATCTTCCGGCGCGTCTCGGCAACCGTCGCGGCCGTCCGGGTGAGGATGTAGAAGTTGGTGTAGACGGCCGCGTCGTCGTTGGCCGGATTGAAGAGCTGGAACGAGCCGGCGTTGACGCCGCCGTGGCAGTTGGTGGCCGCACAGCCGTTGAGGACCATCGGCAAAATGCGGGTTTTGAACTCCATCATCGACTGCGGGTCGTTGATGATCTTCACGTCCTTGCGCATGTCGGCGGTGCCCTTTTTCATGATCCGCAGGGCCTTCTCGAAGTTGCTGAGGGCGGCGAAATCGCGTGAATCGACATTGTCATACTCCGTGTAGCGCTTCTCGACCCCGGCCTCGAAACGCACGCGGACGGCACGATCGGTCTCTTTCAACTCGGCCATGCGGATCTGGTTGATCTGGTCGGCATCGAGGTACTTGCGGTCGCGCACGGTCGCAGCCGCCGCGGGACGGCTCGCGGCGCCGGGCTGGGCCTTGGTGTCAAGCCCGGTCTTACCGGCCGCTTCCCAGGCGGCCTCGCGGTCAATCATCTGGCGCAGTTGGACCGCATCGGCACTGTTGGGGTCGAGCGAGAGGACGGTGTTGACCTCCTGCCGTGCGAGGGCAAACGCCTTGGCGTCGTAAAGCCAGCGGGCAATCTCGAAATGCTCCTTGGCGCCGGCGTTCCTGGGCAGCGCGGCCAGGCGCTTCTGGTAGGCCTCCTTGATGTCCACGCCGTAGTCGATGGCGGCCACCTCGTCGCGGGCGATGGAAATGGTCCCGAGTCTGGTGACGATGGTCACGCCATCAAGGCCCTTGTCGGTAACCTCGCCTTCGAGGGTGCGTCCGTCGCGAGTCCGGACCACGCCGGGCTTGGCGAATACCATGCCCGCGAACAAGCCGATGACGACAATACTCAGCAATCCGTGCCGCAGGATCATTTGGTGTCTCCGCAAGGAACTGACCGGTCGAGCCAAGGACACTATCGTAAACTGCGCCGGCGATGGTCGCAAGCATGGAATCGGGAGATGTTTGCTGGACAGGCGACTTTCGGATTGTTTCGGCGAGGGATGGCCGGGGGCATTGCCCGGGGGCGCGATGGTCGATTCGAACCAGATGGTTGAACAGCGAGACTCGGAGTGAGTACCAAGTGCAGCGGTGACCGCTGTACGCAGATGCCGCATGCCGGGAAACAACCCCGCTGCAACCGAGGACGCATAAAGGAGATGTCCCATGGTCAGTCTGGTTCGTCCGATTGCGCTGGCATTGTTGGTTCTAGCCGCGGCCGCGGGCGGCACGCTGGCCGACGATCTGCCGCCCAAACTCTCCGCCGGCGGCACGTTCACGGTCCAGTTCCCCGACATGCCGCCCACTTTCTACGCGACGTTCCAGAAGAAGGACGTGAAGGCGCAGATGACGGTCTTCCTGCCCGCCAACTATGAACCGGGCCGGAAATTCCCCTTGCTTGTCTTCCTCAACGGCTGGGACGGGGGCAACGGCGGCAATCCAGGCGTGGCCCGCGCGCTTTGCGAGAACCGGGATTTTGTCTGCGTGAGTGTGCCGCTGTTCAAAGCGAACGACTTCAAGGTGGCCGAGCCCAATGTTGCGGGCGTTGGGTTCATCATGCGCGGCGAGGACGCCAGGCACATGTGGCCGTTGTTCAAGACCATGCTGGCGAAGCTGGAAGAACTGGTCCCGAATATCGATCCGGCGCATCGGGTGCTCGGCGGCTTCTCCAATGGCGCCCATGCCGCCGCGGGGCTCATTGACGAATCCGACGGCGAAATCGCCCGGCGATTCTCCGCCTTCCTCTTCGTCGAGGGCGGCGGCAAGTTGCAGCACTACGACCTGTTGAAAGACAAGCCGTTCCTGATCGTGTCCAGCAATGCCAAGTCGCGGCCGCGGGCCCAGCAGATTTGCGATGCGGCCAAGGCCGCCGGGGCCAAAGCTACGCTTGTCGTCGAGGATGTTGGCAAGCATGACTTCCCAGTGTCGGCGTATCCCGCGGTGCGCCAGTGGCTGCGCGAGCCGGCAATCAAGGAGTGAGCATGGCGGGAAGAACCTCGCTGGGCGGGATGACATCGCCAGGTGCCATTGCAGGTAATCGCGCGACACGGAACCTTGATCACCACCCGATCCAGTGTGCGCGGCACCGTCTGCCCACTCCGCTTCCACACGGCCGGCAGACCCGATTCGTTCACCAGTTTCCCACCCGTGCGGAAGCTGCTCCTCCCTTATATCCGCAGTAGACGAATCAGGGATTCCATGTCCTGTCTCTTTTGCAAACCCGCCCCTTGCGTTCGGTTGCAGGAACAACCGTGGCTCCAGGCAGGTGGGCGGCCGTCTTGTACGTGGTCTTGGCCCGTGTATTATTGGCAGCAGGAAACGGATTGGCTGCTCTTGGAAAGGACTGTGAATGTCGCCGTCTAAACGTCCGCTCGTACTGATAATCCGCGATGGCTGGGGCAAGAATCCCTTCCCGCAGTGGGACTACGCCAATGCCGTGGTTCTGGCCAAGCACCCGGTTCAGGACCGGCTGCTGGCAGATTTCCCGAATGTGCTGATCCACACCTCCGGGTTTGATGTGGGCCTGCCCGAGGGAACGATGGGCAATTCGGAAGTAGGGCACCAGAACATCGGTGCCGGGCGGATTGTCGATCAGGAATCGGTGTTCGTCACCAAGCAGATCCGCAGCGGCGAGTTCTACAGCAACGCGGTCATCAACGAGGCGGTGACGCACGCCCTGAAGAACAACACCAGCCTGCACCTGTTCGGCATCGTGTCGGATGCGGGCGTGCATGGACTGCTCGAACACCTGTACGGCTGCCTCGAACTGTGCCGCCGCCGCGGGCTCAAGCGCGTGTTCCTGCATGCGTTCACCGATGGCCGCGACTCCTCGCCCAACG
>JBEKVL010000141.1:0-10451 GCA_049514055.1 Tepidisphaeraceae bacterium
CGCATGGCGTGGGTGTTGGCCAGCCAGCGGAAGAAGTCGCTGAGTTGGCCGTCGCGGGCCGGGTGGACGACGAAGTGCCAGTGATTGGACATGAGGCACCAGGCGAGGATGCGGATGGGGTGCCGTTGGTGGGCCTCGATCATGACGCGCTGGAAGGCGTCGAAGTCGGCGTCGGTGCGGAACATGTGCATCTTGCCAACGGTGCGGTTGAGGACGTGATAGACCAAGCCGCCGGGGGCGATTCGGGGTTTTCTGGGCATGGGCGGAAAATAGAAGACACTGGCCCGTCTGTCAATACTAGGTGCGTCCCCGTATCTGTTCCCCGACGCGGATCAGCAGCGGATTCTGGATCTGCTGAAAGTCAAGTTGTAGCCTGAAGCATGAAATCGAAAATCGGCGTTTCGATACAGCAATTCCAGCGTGAAACCGTGTTCAGCGGGGGGTAACTTACGTATATACATCACATCCTCCGCGGAGAACTCGGTGGACCAGCACACCAGGCTGTAAAGGGTCTCGGTGAACGAGGCATCATTCCTTCAGGTCGTACAAAGGAGGAGACTGTAAAGCGTGCGTGAGCCGGCCGCCGCTGCGAAGGATTGCGAGGGCCTTGGGGCCTACCCAGTAAGCTTTAACTTTTACAAATTGTTTTCGGAGCGCAGAGGCGAAGTCACGAAGGAGGCTATCCGAAAAATCCGACTTCCATGCCGTACCCATATCGCCGTCGATCACAACATTGTCCGGCCGGCGGCCTCCAGCGCAAAGAGTTACTGAATCATTGTTCGCCAGTTGATCGATAACCCCGATTCGTTCACCGGTGACAAGATTGTACACGCGGACACGAACATCGAGATCGTCAGGCATAAAGAGATATACAGGGCCAAGTCCGTGCTGATCGTTCTTGGTTGTGCCGGTCTGGACCTCGCTTGATCTGATTGGCAAGGGCTTACCCTCTACACGGCCAACGTGATAAATGCGCACCTTATGTTTTTCCAGCAATGGGAAAAGAACCGGGTATAAGTCGTCGTCGGCTGCAAAAAAGCATAGTGATCTACCCATGGTTACAACTTCTTTCTAATAATTAGCAGAGGATCGTTCGGGAAGTTGGCCAGGATTCGCGCAGCCGCTTCTGCTTCTTCCTTCGTCATCTGAGCGCCCTAGCTTGACACGGTCTGCACTCGAATAGTGGTGCCATTGATGACGGCTTTGATGTCAACAAACGTTCCGCCGAGCGTGCTCCCACCGGGACCCGGGATCCATTCTTCACCGCTCCGCCCTACGCCTCGGATCGACGTCGGGTCCGCACCATGTGCTTCCAAATACTCGACTATCGCGTTGTTGGGTTGTCGCGTATCCGATCCACCCAACCGACCACCGTTGCCTGCCAAGTATCGTTCAATCGCCGCCGAACTGATCGCGGAATTTCCCGCCGCCGGTGACAATAACTGTTTCATTAGCTGCGCTTCTTCCGCAGCCGTGCTGATCTCTCGTCCAAGGGTCGCCAATTCAGACTCGATTGCCCGAACATCAGCGACAATCCCGGCCGCCAACTCACTTGGATTGCCTCCCGTCGCCAAGAGGGGAATTGACGTGCGCGAACTCGCGGGGGCAAGCGTTGTGAAGGTGGAACATTCAAATGGGACGAACGTTCAAATGGGACGGGAGTCATTGTTTCTCCTTTCATGGGCGTGAAACGGGGCGAGCGGTTACGGGGCCGGATTCGCCGGGATCGGCCGGTCCATGGTCCAGAGCATGGCGTTTACGAGGAGCTTGCGGTACTGGGGAAGAGCGAAGTCGTCGGGGTGGCCGAGGGAGGTGTAGAAGACGCGGCCGCCGTTGGCGATGTTGGTCCAGGCGGCGGGCTCTTCGGGTTGGTTGGGGACGGTGCCGAGGAGCAGGGGGGTGGCGGTCTTGGCGAGTGGGGTCGTCATATAGAGGGAGCCGGTGCTTTTGAATTCCAGCGGGGCGACGCCGCGGAGGATGGGATGGGGCTTGGCGGCGGCGACGGGGGACAGCGACGAGGCGAGCGGGTTGGGGAAGTGGTTGTGGTAGTTGCCGCCGAGAATCGCGTGGTCGAAATCGAGCCAGTTCTGGAAGGCGTGCGAGGCGGTGCGGATGCCCAGGACCGGGCGGGCGGCGTCGAAATATGCCTTGAAGCGGGCGAATTGCTCGTCGGGCAGCGTGGTGCGGCGCATGAAGATGACCAGCAGGTCGGCCGAGGCGATGGCCTCGGTGTTGGGGAGGTTTTTCACGTCGTCGCTGGCCATGACCGTGACTTTCCAGCCGAGTTTCTCTTCGAGTTCTTGTTTGGCGAACGCGGGGAGCGTTTCTTTGGCTTTGTATTCGGGCTCATCGAGGGCGAAGACGATGTGTGGGGGTTTGCGGCCGCCGAGGATGTCGGTGCTGAGGATCGTCGGACACCAGTTCTTCTCGACGTGCTCGATGACCAGGTCGGTGCCGCGGTCGTGCGGGACAAAGGGGGCGGCGCGGTGGTTGTACATGGTGTCGGTCAGGTCGCGCACGAGGACGACGTTGAATCCGCAGCTTACCAGGCGGCGGATGCCGAAGGATCGGCCGAGGATGCACATGTTGGTGTGGACGCCGGCGACGATCACGTTGCGGATGCCGCGCTGGTGGAACACGTTGTAGATTTCCTCGCCGTTCTCGCTGATGTAATCGCCGGCGGCGATCTCGATGCCGGGGTGCTCCTGCTTCCAGACGATGCCCTCCTTGCAGCGGGGTTCGCAATCGCAGCCGCCATCCGAGTCGGTGATGGGGAGCGGGCCTTCCTTGTCGAGGATGAGGCTGCACCAGCCTTTCATGGTGACGGGCGGAGTGGCGGGCGGGGCGGATTTGGCGAGCTTGCGGCCGGGATAGTCGGCATAGAACTTGTCGCAGGTGTCGCTGGGGGCGTGGATGATCAGGCCGCCCTTGGAACGGATGGCCTTGGCCAGCTCGTTCATGCGCGGGACGAGCGGTTCCAGGCGGCGGACGGCGCCCTGGCACCAGTGGCGGTCCCAGACGTCGATGAAGATGACGGCGGTTTCGGCGGGCTTCCAGTCGAGCGGGCGTTCGCGGGGTTCGTAGAGGCCGGCGATGCCGGCGACGGGGATGCGGGTGCGGGCGGTGAGTGTGAGTGTCGTGTCCTGGGCGGGGGTGGAGAGGGTGAGGAGCATCAGGACGAGGGTCAGGGCGTGGAAAGCCGCGCGGAGGGGCGTCACTATTATCCCCGGAGATGAAGATGTGTCGGAGTACCGACAGCATGGGCGAGACGCGCATGCCACGAGATTCCGGCGTCCAGACGCTTGGCCCGGAATTGTGGGCACGACCGTGCGGAAGGGGGACACCGTTCGTTCAAGCAACGGCGATGTGTCGGAGTACCGACAGCATGGGCGAGACGCCCATGCCACGAGATTCCGGCATCCAGATATGCTCTTCGGAAGAACGGGTCTGGTTGTTCGGAGTTCACGCTTTAGCGTGTCTTGCGACCGGGTATTGCACAAGACGCGCTGAAGTGTGAAGTCCGAACTTGCGTGGATGCTCATCGTCGTCTCCTGGGAACGTGATGTGGGGCATCATACCTCGTAATCAGGCCAAGCCATACTTGCGCGCCTAGGATGACGGGTCGGGAACGGTTGTGTCCTGACAGAAGGAGCAGTCTGTGACGCAAGCAGCGCCGCGTGCATTGGAACCGGAAGCCTCTTCGTTGACGGCCACCCAGTGGCTGATTTGTGTCATTGCGGCGATCGGCTTCGCGTTTGATATCTACGAGATCCTGGTGGCACCGCTGGTGATCCCGTTTGCCCTGCCGGAGTTGGGAGGGTTGCAGCCGGGGTCTCCAGAGTTTCTGACGTGGGTGGGGCGGCTGTTCTACATGCCCGCGGTTGCCGGCGGCATCTTCGGACTGCTGGGGGGCTATCTGACCGATCGCCTGGGCCGGCGCAGAGTGCTCACATGGTCTATTCTGCTGTATGCGGTCAGCGCGCTGCTGGCGGGTTTCTCGACGAGTTTGTGGATGCTGCTGATTCTGCGCTGCACGACGTTCATCGGGGTTTGCGTGGAATTCGTGGCCGCGGTGGCCTGGCTGGCCGAGTTGTTTCCCAATCGGATGCAACGGGAACGCGTGCTGGGGTGGACGCAGGCATTTTCCTCGGTCGGTGGATTACTGGTTGCCTGGGCCAACTGGACGGCCAGCAAATACGGGACGCATTTCCCGGCCATCAATCTTCCGGGCTGGATCCACTTTGGGCAGGAGATTGGTTTTCACGATTCACACAGCGCCTGGCGTTACACGCTGATGTCGGGGCTGATTCCGGCGATTCCGCTCATTCTGATCCGGCCGTTCCTGCCGGAGTCCCCGGTATGGAAGGAGAAGAAACTGGCCGGCACGCTGCAGCGGCCGAGTCTGGCGGCGCTGTTTTCGCCGGCGCTGCTGCGTACGACGGTGGTCACGACCATTATGTTTGCGTGTTCGTATGGGGCCGCGTTCGGGGCGATTCAGCAGATGCCGCAGATCGTGCCGGGCCTGCCGGAAGTGCAGGAGGCGGTGAAGAAGGGGATCGCTGCCCTGCCGCCGGTGACCAAGCCGGCGACACCAGCGGCGGCCACGAAGCCTGTGGCAGCGGCCAAGCCCGATCCCCGTGTGCGGGCGAAGACCCGGCAGATCACCAACGAGAACGCGGCGAATGTCACGAAGATACAGGAATACGGCGGGCTGGTCGGGCGGGTGATTCTGGCGCTGCTGGCCACCGTGATCGTTTCCCGGCGGTCGCTGATTCGCATCTTCCAGGTTCCGGGATTGATCGTCATGCCGCTGGTGTTCGGATTGTGCGCGGTGACGGGTCTGGTGCCGCTGAAGATAGGAATGTTCGTGGCCGGGCTGCTGACGGTGGCGCAGTTCTCTTTCTGGGGGAACTACCTGCCGCGAGTCTATCCCGTACACTTGCGCGGAACCGGCGAGTCGTTCGCGGCCAACATCGGCGGGCGGATGATCGGCACGAGTTTCGCGTGGGTGGCCGCGACTCTGGCGGCCATGTTTGCCCAGAGCAATCCCTCGCCGGTTGCGGCGGCTCATGCCATGGCTTACGCCGCGGCCATCGTTGGGACAGGGGTGTATGTGGTCGGCCTTGCCGCCTCGTTCTTCCTGCCGGAGCCTTCGGAGCGAGTATGAGCGCCGGTGGTGTTTTCGCAGGCGATCGCATTTGACTGCTGAAAGCGCCGCCAGTGCCCTCACTGGCGGAAAACCGAGGGACGAACCTGCTGATGAGAGCACCGGCAGTTCGAAATGCGATGGCCCTGGGCGAGGGTGCGGCTTGTGGCGGGTGCGATGGATGGCCGGTCAGCCGTTCAATGGCGAGATTACGAGGTCATCGCTGAAGATCGATTGCACGCGCCGCTCGGGCCAGGTCAGCGCCGCCGGCGAAGCGATGGCCGCAAACTTCGCTGCCGCCCTGGCGAAAGCCTTGAACGTCCCCAGGACCGTGAACGGGTTCGCGTTGCCGGCGTTGTCCATGATCTGGCCGGCCATGAGCTGCACGGTGTACGTGCCCCGGTCGGACGTGTCCCAGCGGCCGCCGGGGGCGGTGATCGTATACCGCACCACCACCCGGTTGCCGGTGACGATTTTGGACACGTACCTGGCATACTGCGAGAAGTGCCGCGGGCCGGTCACGCGGATGTCGTCCTTGCCGATGGTGCTGGCGTTCACGCCGGATGGGTCGGTGTAGGTCACGAAAATGTTCAGTCCGGCGCTGCCGGCCTTGGGAGCGGACGGGACACTGAGCCGGGCCAGCGGCGGGGCTGAATCCACAGCCAGCGTCTGCGAGAAATCGTGGGTTGCCAGAATCGAGTAGGGCACGTCGGTGGCATTCGGCACGCCGGTGACCTGCAGCAGGTATTCCTGGCCGGTGAACGACGGATAGCTCAGGGCCTGTCCGCCGCTGACGGCCGACGACTGCGCCACTTCGTTGCCACTGGTGTCGTACAGGCCCATATGGAGCGAGCCTCCGCCGGCATCGTAGGTCGCGGTGACCACCAGCGGGTTGATCGCCGGCAGCCGGTCCACCTGGAAGCTGTACCAGTCCACATCGCCGCTGGTCAGGGTCAGGCCGCCCTCGGGCGTGCCGACGGGAAGGCTGTACGCCTTCTCCATCGTGTCGTCGGGTTCCGCCCAGTCGCCCGTGCCGCTGGCCGGCGACGGCGCATCCACGGTCAGCGTGTAGTCGGGATTGGTGTTGCGATTGGCACTGACGATCTGGACATAATAGTCGCCGGCCGGCCGGCCAGTGAGCGACACCGATTCGCTGTCGCCGGTGCCCGTGGATGAAGTCAGCAGGTTGCCCTGCGAGTCATAAAGATAGAGATCCAGATTTCCCGCCGCGTTGGAGAAACTGATGCTGACTTTGTCGCCCGCGGCACCGGCAGCCGTCGTCGTGAAACGATACCAGTCCACGTCCGTCGGCGTGTTGATGGACAGGTCCGAGAACACCATGCCGTGGGCGGCCAGCGTGTGCAGGTCCGTGGCCATCGAGCGGACATCGTTGGGCTCGGCCCAGTCGCGCGGGCCGACCGTGCGGCTGGCGGGCGAGAAGCGATTGCGCACGGCCTGGAGATATTGCAGCCAGCCGGTCTGCTGGGCGAAGGGCAAGTTGCCGTAGGTTGGATCGATCCCATCCTCGGGCGCGGGCAGGTAGATCGTCAGCCCGGTGCCGCCTTTGGCTGGGTCGGAGTAGTTGTTCACGACCGCGTTGGCCAGCGCGGCCAATACGGTATTGGCCGCGGTCTTGATGGAACCGTTGGAGACATACGCCTGCACGTTCTGCATGAACGAGCCGAGGTCGTGCATGAAGGAGTAGTCGTAGCTGGCCGAGGCCGCCCTGGCGGCGTCGAGGTTGGTGTAATCGCTGGAGGTGGCGGTGTTCAGCACGGCCGACACGAAGCCGGTGATGGCCGCGTCCAGCGGATTCCCGCTGGCCTGCACAGTCGAGAACGTGTCCAGTTCGCTGTTGGATCTTGCCGACTGGGTGATGGTGCTGGCAAAGGACCGCGGGTCGGTCATGCCGGCGAGATCCTGGGCCAGCCGGGTGTAATTCCAGCCATCCGCTCCCTCGGTTTCCTCGGAAGCAGCCAGATAGTCCACCGACGGGGCCACCGCATCGAGCACCTCGGCCGTCGCCATCATGCAGGCGTCGAAGCCCAGCACGCTGATATGCGCCGGCGAAGCGGTGAGCACCTGCCGCATGGCCGGCAGCGACATGCCCACGCCGTTGTTGGTCGTATCGTCATAGCAGGCGCCATAGATGGCCGCCCCGTGGTCCCAGATCACCAGGGCGTAGTGCTGCGCCGGCAGGGTGGCAACGCCCCAGTTGATGAAATCGGACAACGTCTGTGGATTTGACATATCCTTTTCACCAATGGATGTCAGCGGCGAGGAGATGACCTGCGGGTTTGAATCGTGCCGGACGATGCCGCGCCGAGTGTCAGTCCAGTTGCCGTTGGATGAGTCGTACCCGGGGATGCGGTCGAGCTCGACTCCCCACTGGATGTTTGGATCGGCCGACGCGGCCTCCATCTGGTTGAGGTTTTCGATGGCGTTCTGCTCGAGATTGTTGTCGCCGTCCATGTAGACCAGGACTGTCCACAGGGGCAGCGTCGTCGTGTTCTGGAACGCGGCGTTGATGGTCAGCGAGTAGTTCGGATTGGTTCCGCCGTTCTGCGAGTCGACCACCACGAAATAGGTGCCCCTGGCCAGCCCGGCCAGCGAGATGAGCTGGTCGCCGCCCGTGCCGGCCACGGTCTTCAGCGTATTGTGGCTGGCGTCCTGAAGCATGATCTTCAGCAGGCCCTGCGATGCGGCATAGCCGATGCTCACGAAGTCGGAGCTTCCACCGGTCGCCAGGGTGGTGAAGGTGAAGGTGTCGGCGCGCGTGCCGACGCCGCCGTTCTGGGCCGGGTCGTGGATGGACAGGCCCGTCACCGTCTGGTTCTGGCTGAGGTGGATCGGCTCCTGTCCCTCATAAGCATCGGGCCGCACCGGCCCGGTCACCGGCGCAGCGATCGTCAGCGCATACGTGTTGGTGGCGCCGTTGTAGCCGTAGACAGCCACATAGTATGTCCCGGCCGACAGGTTCAGGCTCACCCGCTCCGAATCGCTGGTGCCGTTGGAGGTCTGGAGCACGCGCCCCTGCGCATCGAGAAGCTGCATGTCCAGATCGCCGGCGGCGTCGGAGAAGTCGATCTCCGCGTAATCCGCCGCCGTGCCCTGGGTTCCCAGCGCGAGCTTGTAGTAGTCCACATCGGTAGTCGAGTGGATCGACAGATCGGGCAGGCTCGACGGCCCGGACAGTGTGCCCAGGTCCGTCGCCGTGTCCAGCGTGTCGTTCGGCTCCCAGGCGTCCGGAGCAATCGACGCCGCCGGTGTCTGCAATGTCAGCGAATACTGATTGGTTGCGCCGTTGTATCCGTAGATCTGCGTGACGTACATCCCGGGCGCCAGGCCGTTCAGAGAGATCGTCTCGCTGTTGCCCGTGCCGTTGGACTTGCCCAGCAGGTTCCCGGCGTCGTCGTAGAGCGCCATGTCCAGGTCGCCCTGGGCGTCGGCAAAGTTGATCTGCACGTAATCGGCCGACGTTGCCTGCGAAACCGTGGTGAACTTGAACAGGTCCTGGTCGGTTGGAGTGTTGATCGTCAGACCGTCGATGGTCCTGGCGCCCGACACGGTCCCCAGATCGCTGGCCTGGGCCAGGGTGTCGTTGGGCTCGTAGGCGTCCGGCGGGAGCGTCACGACCGGGGTGTTGATGGTCAGCGTGTAGTCCGGATTGGTGGCGCCGTTAAATCCATAGACGTAGACGTAATAAGTCCCGGCCGCCAGGTTCGACAGCGACACTTTCTCCTCGTTCGACACGGTCTGCGAATAGCGCAGCAGGCGGCCATTGCTGTTGTACAGCGCCAGGTCCAGATCGCCCTGGCTGTCCTGGAAGTCGATGGAGACATAGTTGCCGGCCGTTCCCGGCTTGCCCATCTGAAAGCTGTACCAGTCATCGTTGAGGCAGGCCAGATGGTCGGCGGCGTTGGTTCCCTGGAGCAAACCGAACGAAGTGGCGGTGGCGAACGTGTTGTTCGGCTCATACTGGTCGTCCACCGCCAGGTAGCGACGATCTTCCAGTGCCTCCACCACCCGTGCGAATATTCTGCTCGCCCGGCGACGACTCTTCATACCAACTCCATTTCGGACAACAGCACTCCCGTATAAAGACGACACTAAGACCGCCCCCATTGTTAGTCAATGTCAATCCGCCTTGCCCCGTACAGGGACGACGGGTATGTTTCGGCGAACATGACACGCGGATCGCTCCTCTCGTGTACAGTCCTGACGGTGCTGCTGCCGATAATCGCGGCCGCGGCGGAACCCGTTGCCCGCTGGCCGCAGTTTCGCGGGCCGGGCGGCCTGGGGATCGCGGAGGGGCAGAAACCGCCCGAACAATTCGGCCCGACCACGAACATTCTCTGGAAGACCCTCCTGCCGGGCGGACATTCCGCGCCGTGCATCTGGGATGGCCGGATCTTCCTTACCGCGTACGCCGGCGGAAAACTGGAAACGCTCTGCATCTCCCGCGCCGATGGCAGCGTGCTTTGGCGCGTTCCGATGCCGGTGCAGAAACTTGAACCGATCAACGGCACGAATACGCTGGCCACCGCCACGCCCACGACCGACGGCCAGCGCGTCTACGTCTACTTCGGCTCGTTCGGGGCGGCCGCCTATGACTTGGACGGCAAGGAACTCTGGCGCAGGCAACTGCCCGTCGGCAACGTCCGCCACGGCAGCGGCACCTCGCCGATCCTTGCCGGCGGCAGACTCATCATCAACGGCGACCAGGAGCGCTGGGCATCGGTCCTGATCGCGCTGGACCCGGCCAGCGGCGAGATCGCCTGGCAGACGCCGCGCCCGCAGTTCCTGTCCAGCCACACCACGCCGATCCAGTGGAGCCACGACGGGGTGGACGAGGTCGTCGTGGCCGGCAGCGTGCTGCTGGCCGGGTACGACCTCAAGGACGGCACCGAGCGCTGGCGTTGCAGCGGCCTCGAAGCCGTGAGCATCTGCCCGTCGCCCGTGATCGGCGACGGTGCGATCTACGCCATGTCCTACAGCATCGGCGAGGAAGCGATCCCGACCTGGGAGAAACTGCTCGCGGAGCAGGATACCAACAAGGACGGCAAGATCAGCCGCAAGGAAGCCAACGTGCTCATCCAGGGCGTCTTCTCGATCATTGACACCAACAACGACGGTTTCATAACGGCCGATGAATACGCCCCGATCTACGAGTTCCTCAAGCAGGGCCGGCCCGGCCTGTTCGCGGTGCGAGCGTCCGCCAGCCGGCCTGCTGCCGCGATCGCCGGTCGCGGCCCTGCGACCGCCCCCGCCTCGCAACCGGCGGCCAACGACATCACGGCCACCC
>JBEKVL010000142.1:0-10431 GCA_049514055.1 Tepidisphaeraceae bacterium
CGGTACGCTCCGATCATGGCAACGCGCACGGCGACTGGAATTGAGCGGGAGTTGTTCTCGCGACTGGCATCGCGATACCGGCGTTGCTGGCGATCGGACCTGCTCCCCGTGGACGCCAATGGCCAGGTCGTTCTTGGCGAGCGGCCGGGCGAACCGCAGCACCCGGCCTACGTTGCGGCACGCCAACTTTCGGTACGGGAGTCGCTGCGCTGGGGTGAACCCATCGTCATGCCCGGCCCAGAGGAGACACTCCTCTGGGCCGTGCCCCTTATGCGCAACGCGTGTTTGCTGGGCGGGCTCGTGGCGACCATTGCCGAGCGCAATCTGTTCCGTGGCGGCAGCAACCAAGCCAGTGTGGACGTGCGTGCCGCTTGCGCTGATCTGCTGCGCATGGCGATCGATCACAATCTGACCAACGCCGCGCTGCTGGAAGCCCATCTCCGCGAGAACCAGCGGGAGAGCGTTCGCGCCGAGTCGATCCACGCCTACAAGGCCAGCCCGCACTACGACCTGCGCAACATGTACCTCCTGGAGGAGCCGGCCCTCATTGCGTCCATCCGTCGCGGTGATCGCGGCGGGGCGCGGTCAATTCTCAACCGGCTGCTGGTTGGCATGATCCATCGCGCAGGAGGCCGGCTGGATCTGTCCAAGAGCTTTTTCATGGAACTCGTCGCCATCATGTCGCGCACCGCCGTCGAGGCCGGCGGGGCGCCGGAGGAACTGCTGGGCACGAACTTTGCCAGTGTCGCGCGCCTCGCGGCCATCCGCAGCGATGAGGAACTGGCCCCGTGGCTGCGCGACATGCTCGAACGCATCATGGATACGATCCAGCGCAGCCCCGCCGGTGTGCAGGCCGTGCAGCTTGGACATGTACTGCGGTTCATGTCGGAGCATTGCGGCGAGGATATACCCCGCAACGACGCCGCGCAGGTGGCCGCCATGTCGCCGGCTCATTTCTCGCGGCTGTTCCGCAAGCATTTCGGACAGACGTTCACCGGACTGCTCAACAACCTCCGCACCGACCGGGCGGCCGATCTGCTGCTGCGGTCGGACAAGCCGCTCAAACTCATCGCCCTGGAATGCGGCTTCGCCGACCAGAGCTATCTCACCAAGGTCTTCCGCCGCCGTTTCAAGACCACGCCCGCGGCATATCGATCCGAGCATCAAATTACCAAACCCTGATCGTATCGTTCAGGACCGGCCGGCCGCATCGGGATAGTCTTCTCATAAACGGAGACATCCATGCAATCGTACAACAGCCTCGCCATCGACCGTCCCGAACAGCTCATTTTCGGCCGCGCACCGCATCCCTTGACTACCCGCCGGGGCATGGTCATCGGCGGCGGCACGGTCTATCCCGAGCTCAACTTCACCCTGCCGCCCATCAGCATCGAGCCGGCCAACATGCCGCGGATCATCGAGCATTACCGCGAGATCATCACCGGGGCCGTGCATCGGGCCATCGAACTGGATTGCCACGGGCTGGCCGTCGAATTCGAGACGCTGCCGCCCATGACCGAGAACCCCCAGTGGGGCATCGACCTCACGAAAGTGCTGCTCGATGGCCTGGAGAATGCCCACGCCAGAAACGGCCTCAAGAGCGTTCTCCGCATCACTCCCAACGACACCCGCGAGATGCAGCGACCCTCGCGTATGCGCAGCGGCCCGCTTTGGGAAAATATGCTCAAGACATTTGACGGGTGTGCCGCCGCCGGGGCGGAACTGCTCAGCATCGAGTCCGTCGGCGGCAAGGAAATCCACGACGAGGCGCTCACCTACTGCGACATCGCCCAGGTGATCTTCGCCTTGTGTGTCATGGGCGTGCGCGACATGAAGTTCCTCTGGACCGAACTCGGCCACATCGCCAAACGACATGGCGCTGTCTGCGCCGGCGACACCGCCTGCGGCTTCGCCAACACAGCGATGGTCTTGGCCGAGCAGAAGATGATTCCGCGCGTCTTCGCGGCCGTGGTGCGGGCGGTCTCGGCGGTTCGCTCGCTGGTCGCCTACGAATGCGGCGCTGTCGGCCCGGGCAAGGACTGCGGCTACGAGAACCCGTTCCTTAAGGCCATCACCGGGTTTCCCATGGCCATGGAAGGCAAGACGGCGGCGTGCGCGCACTTCAGTCCGCTGGGCAACATCGCCGCCGCCACCTGCGACACCTGGAGCAACGAGTCCGTGCAGAACATCAAGTTGCTGGGCGGCATGGCCCCGACGTGCTATCTCGAACAACTCATCTACGACTGCCGCATGATGAACCAGGCTATCGCCGAGGGTTCGGCCGGTGCCGCCATGATGCAGCGCTGGATGGTCCAGTCCGATGCGGCCCTCGACCCGCAGGCGTTCATCCTCGCCCCGGCCAACGTGATCGCCATTGCCCGCGCGATCGTCGCCGGTGGCAACTACTACGATGCGGGCAAGGCCGCCGCTCTGACGGCCGTGCGGCTGATGCGCGAAGCCTGCGCGGCCGGCGCCTTGCGACTGAGCGACCGCGAGCGACCCTGGCTGGACACGATCCAAAACGCCGTGGAGGAAATGCCCGACGACGAAGGCGCGTTCATCAACCAGATGATGGGCGTCGTCGATCAATCGAAGTTCGTGGCCAGGGACTACGATTTGCAATAGGAACTCGCTGCTGGCCACACGGAAACTCGACCCTGCGCGCAAGCAGCGGGCCGGGTTTCTGAGGAACCCGGCCCGCAACAAGGGGGCAATGTGCTGGTGATCTTTGCCCGTAGGGTGCGATTGATCGCACCATTTCGGGGCGTGCGGACTAGAGGGCAAGCTGGAACTGGGCGCGGAGCGAAATCTCGGTGTCGAAATTGCTGTCGCCGAGGTAGCCGTACCTGGTCAGCGGCGTGGGCGTGCCGTTGATGAGGTAGTTCAGGTCGAGAGTCACCTTGGCGCGATGCCCGGCCGAGCCATTCTCGCCGAGGTAGTAGTTCACGCCAACCGTGATCTCGTGGAACTGATCTTCGGTGTCCGTGCCCTTGGTAACGCCACCGTCAATGTCGACGTAGCTGTAACGGGCAAATACTTCCCAGGCCGGATTGATGGCATACGCGCCCTGCAGAATAAAGCCCCAATGGGTGAGAGCGTCGCCGCCCGTGGCTTCCTTGTCGAAGTGGGCGACCGTCACCCCGCCGTAGAACGAGAGGCCGTTGGTGAACTTGGCTTGGGCGTCGACGTTGGCCGCCAGCAGGTTGCCGTCGCCGCCCTGGGACCAGTTGCCATCAGCGCCCACGACAAACAGTGTCTCCTTGACGTTACGCGCGGTGAAGTCGTTGTAGTCCGCCCATTTGCCAGTGACCTTGTAGTTCAAGCGGCCGCCGAAGCCAAAGTCATAGGAATGCGGGCCGAAGGAGGCCGGGGACGGATCGTTGGGGTAGTGCCCGATGTAGTTGGTGTTGGCCGAGTTCGGGCCGTCGTCGAGAGCAACAACCGCGTTGATCGGGTTGTTCTCCTGGCCGCCGCCGTAGACAATGCCCACGCCCTGCACGCGGTTGAAGGCGCCACCGCCGAGGTACGCGTCGAGCAGCGAGCGTTCGGCCGCAAGCTGATTGCCGTCGCCGACGACCGCTTCATGGTTGACGGGATACTTGAACTGCCCGGCGAGCAATGCCCACTGGTCGGCGAAGAAATAGATGGCGTAGGCGTCTTCGAGCGTCAGGCCGCCGCCCTCGGTACCGGTATTCCATTCAAAGCGGTAGAGCAGTCCCTTGGTGAAGGCGGTGCCATCGAAGGACAACTCGAGGCGATGGATCTCAAAACCGTTTTCGACTTGATCGTTCTTGGGGTCGCCGATGTTGGTGCGGTAGTCGGTGACGTTCCAGAACTGGAAGAGAATGCCGGGACGAAGCTCGAACGCGCCGCTCTTGATGAAGAAGCCGTTGTCATAGCCAGCGCCGCTGTCGCCGGCCGCCAGCATCTGGCTGCGCTGCTCGGCATCGCGCAGGACGCTCTCGATGGTGGCGGCCATTTCCTTGCTGCCGGCAGCCTGACGTGCCTGGAGTGTCGCAACCTGACCCTTGAGTTCCTGCACCTGCTGCTCGAGTTCGGAGGTGTCGGCGTAAGCTGACAACCCTGCAACAGCGACAATCGCGGCCGCACGAAGTCTCCACGTTGAACGATTCATGGTGTATCCTTTCTCTATTCCCGTGTCTGCCGGCCGTGGGCAACCATTGCCCAAACGTCAGCAATCCACATAAAACTACTGCACAAGATAAGATAAAAAGACCCTTACATCTGATATTGTGTGGTATCAGGGCGATCCGCCGGATATCGCCAGCGGAGGTCATCTCACGATGCCAGGCCCTGGAAGAGCACCGTCGAAAGGTATCGTTCGCCAAAGCTGGGCAGAACCACGACGATGAGTTTGTCCTTGTTCTCCGGCCGGCTCGCCACGCGCGCCGCCACCGCCAGTGCCGCGCCGGAACTGATGCCAACGAGCAATCCCTCAGACTTCGCCGAACGACGTGCCCAGTCGACCGCCTCCTCCGAAGACACCTGCTCTACGGAATCCACCACGGATCGGTCGAGGTTGGCCGGGACGAAACCCGCCCCAATCCCCTGAATCTTGTGCGGGGCAGCCTTGCCACCTGAGATCACTGGCGATTCCTTGGGCTCGATGGCAATCGCTTGGAACGAGGGCTTTTTCGCCTTGATGAACCGGCTCACGCCGGTGATCGTGCCACCCGTGCCCACGCCGGAAATGAGAATGTCCACCTTGCCTTCGGTGTCAGCCCAGATTTCGGGTCCGGTGGTCTGCTCGTGAATCCGCGGGTTGGCCGGGTTCTCAAACTGCTGCGGGATCCACGAACCCGGTGTTTCGGCGGCCAGTGCCGTGGCCCGGTTGATAGCGCCGCGCATGCCCTCGGCCGCAGGCGTCAGCACAAGTTCGGCGCCCAGCGCTCGCAGCAGGGCACGGCGTTCAAGACTAAATGACTCAGGCATTGTCAGCGTCAGCGCATACCCCTTTGCCGCCGCCACGAATGCCAGGGCGATGCCTGTGTTCCCGCTGGTGGGCTCGATAATCCGTGTCCCGGGCTTGAGAATCCCCCTCGCTTCGGCGTCTTCGATCATCGCCCGGCCGATGCGGTCCTTGACGCTGTGGAACGGGTTATAGAACTCGGCCTTGGCCAGCACCGAGGCCTGGCTGGCGGACACCAACCGGTTCAGTTTGATCAAGGGAGTGTTGTACGTTGTATCGACCACGCTTGCATAACTTTTCCCGTGTGCCATGTGAGTAGACCTTTCTAATCCGAATCCGATTTCTATTGCCTATGAATCCTATAGGAATAGTTAATTCACTGGTGAGTCTATATCATGGGGTTGAATTTGCAATGATAAAAAGACTGTTTTAGCGCCTGATACACTGGACAATCAACACTTCGGCACTCCCGGATCTGGAGATCAGATGACGCCCGCACCCCGGCCACTCTTGAGGTTCCAGAGAGCGGCGACCAGCGCGTCGATTTCTTCGCAGGTGTTGTAGAACGCGAGTGACGGGCGCACGGTGCTCTCGACACCAAGCCGTCGCAGGATCGGCTGGGCGCAGTGGTGGCCGGAGCGGACGGCGATGCCTTCGGCGCTCAGGGCCAAGCCGACATCTTCCGTGCGATAGCCATCGAGAACGAAGGAGAGGACGCTGGCCTTCTCCCGGGCGGTGCCGATCAGGTGCAGGCCCGGGACGCGGCGCAGGGCATCTGTCGCGTAGATCAGCAGATCGTGCTCGTAGCGGCCGATGTTGGCCATGCCAACCCGGTCGAGGTAGTCGATGGCCGCCCCGAGGCCCACGGCGTCGCCGATGCTGCCGGTGCCGGCCTCGAATCGGCCGGGTGGCGGTTGATACAGCGTCTTCTCGAAGGTGACGTCGGCGATCATGTTGCCGCCGCCTTGCCAGGGAGGCGTGTTGTCCAGGATATCGGATTTTCCGTAGACCACGCCGATGCCCGTGGGGGCAAAAAGCTTGTGGCCGGAGAAGACGTAGAAATCGCAGTCGTACGCCTGGACATCCACGCGCATGTGCGAGACTGCCTGCGCGCCGTCGACCAGAACCTTGGCGCCGTGGCGATGGGCCGCGGCCACCATTTCCTGCACGGGGGTGATCGTGCCCAAGGCGTTGGACACATGGGCAAGGGATACCAGCCGGGTGCGCGGATTCAGCAGTTTTTCGTATTCATCGAGGATGATCTGGCCGCTGTCGTCCACCGGGGCGACGCGGAGACGGGCACCCTTTTCCGAGCAGAGCATCTGCCAAGGCACGATGTTGGCGTGGTGTTCCAGCCAGGTCACGACGATCTCGTCGTCCTTCTGAATGTTGCGCCGGCCCCAACTCTGGGCGACGAGGTTGATCCCCTCGGTGGCGCCACGGACGAAGATGATCTCGCGGGTCGAGGATGCGTTGAGAAAGCGGCGGACCTTCTCGCGGGCTGCTTCATACGCATCGGTGGCGCGGGCCGCCAGCGTGTGGGCCGCCCGATGGATGTTCGAGTTCTCGTGGGCGTAGAAGTAGGAGAGTCGGTCGATCACGGTCTGCGGCTTCTGCGTTGTCGCGGCGTTGTCGAGCCAGATCAACTGCCGTCCGTTCACTTTCTCCTGAAGAATCGGAAAGTCACGGCGAATGGCGTTGACGTCAAAGGGGACGGAAGAGAGACCGGTGTTGACCGGAACTTGCACTTCAGATGCCACCGGCTCGAGACTGGGCGCGACATCCAGCGATTCCAGCGGGTTCACCTCCGTCAGGAAGCCAAACGGCAGCGCCGGGTCCGCGCCACGGACCACTGCGCCGGGAACCTGCGGCTGCGACCAATCGCGGGCCGAGGAGGGGATCTGGGGTGTGGTCACATCGGGGATCGTGGACGGCAGGTCACGCAACTCGGTTTCGGTGGGGATTTTTACCGTCGCCGGAGACGGCACCGCATGAACCGGCACGGCCGGCGGTGTCGCGCCAAGCGATCGCACATCCTGCAGGAACGAGAAGCCCGGAACGCCGGTAAACTCGGGAGTGGTAACGCCACCGGGGATACCCGGCACCGCCGTGCCGACGCCGACTTGCGCCGGCAGTGCCGCCTCGGACACCGGTGCGTTGGCCAGTGCTCGCAATTGCGCTTCAGTCGGCAGTTGGCTGGCGGATACCGGTGCGGGTTTCGCTTCGGCAGGAAGCGCAACACCGGTAACTTGAGCCTGCCCGGGCATGTCCTTGAAGAACTCGTTGGCCATGCGGGCAAGCACCGCCGGATCGGGCACACCGGCGGCCGTCAGCGACTGTGCCGCACCGGCGCCGCCGAGCAGTTCCACGGCCTGGTTGCCAAGATCACTTGTTGTACTCATGGTAGTTGCCCACTTCGACGCCTTCGAGCACGGCGATCGCATCTTCGGTCAGCACGGCCGCGGAGCAGTAGAGCGAAATCAGGTATGAAGCGATGGCCTTGTCGTTGATACCCATGAAGCGCACGGAAAGTCCCGGTGTCTGTTCGCCGGGAAGTCCCGGCTGGAACAGGCCGACGACACCCTGCTTCTTCTCGCCCACGCGCAGCAGGAGAATGCTGCTTTTGCCGCCGGGGCCAGTGGGCTTGGGCTTGCCGTCGACGTGGAGCTTATCGGTCGGGATGATGGGGATGCCGCGCCAGGTGAGGAACGGCGTGCCAAAGAGGGTGACCGTTGCTGGCGGCACGCCCCGGCGAGTACATTCGCGACCGAAGGCCGCGACGGCGCGAGGATGGGCCAGGAAGAACGACGGTTCCTTCCACACCTTGGTGATCAACTCGTCGAGGTCGTCGGGCGTCGGGGCGCCTTTGCGGGTCTGAATGTGCTGGGACGCCGGAACGTTGTGCAACAGGCCGTAGCTTGAGTTGTTGATCAACTCGCTCTCCTGCCGCTCCTTGACGGTCTCGATCGTCAGCCGCAGTTGCTCGCGAATCTGGTCGTAGGGATTGCTGAACAGATCGGACACTTTCGTTTGCACGCCCAGCACGGTGGAAATGGCGTTCAGCGTGTACTCGCGCGGCTTTTCGTCGTAGTTGACGAAGGAACTGGGTAGCGAATGCGCGTCCTTCTGGTCGCAGGCGACTTCGACGGACTTCTCATCGACGACGCGGTTAACGCGAAGCGTGCCGGCCTCGAGCGGCTTCCAGTCCAGCAGGCGCACGAGCCACCGCGGGGTGATGGCGCCGTACTGCGGAGGCGTCTTGGTAACATTGGCGAGTTGAAACGCTGCTCGCTCTCCCAGCGTCGTGGCTTCAGGCATGTTGGTATCTCCTTACCCTTGACAATCGTTTGACTCGACGGACTAAATGGATGCAATAGCATAGCTCCGTTCGAGGAGCCATTGCAACTGGTCCAAGTCGTTGTCTAGCGTAATGGGCGCTCGCGCAATACCAATAGTTGCAGGCGCTTAAATCCCTATTATATGAATAGGGATAGGGTATTGCCGTCGTGCGTCAGGCCATGGATCAGTATAATGGGACATCGCGGTCCACATCGCGCGACCAGGCCAAGATGCCGCCTTTGAGGTTGATCAGATGGCCCGCGAATCCGGCCTCTTTCAGCGCGCTGATCGCCTTGGCGCTGCGCCCGCCGGCCTTGCAGTGGACCACGGTGTCTCGCGAGGGATCGATCTCCGCCGCACGGCTGACAATCTGGCCGAGCGGAATGAGCTTGGAATCGGGCAGACGAGCCTTTTCAAACTCATGCGGCTCGCGAACGTCCACGATCTGCAAGTCGAGCCCTTCGTCGATCCAATGCTTAAGTTCCACCGCTGTGACTTCATCCGTTAGAACTGACACTGACATGGCTGGTTCTCCTTTCAAAGAGCTGCCAATGACTCAACCGTTCTGACAAACTCATCGGATTCAATTGACAATTCCTATAGGGATTATAGAGTATAGGACTGAAAATGTCAACCAGAAAGATAAAAACCATGAGTGTTACGACCCCCGTCAGCGGTTTCTCGGAACTTGTCGAGTCCGTCATTGGCAGCTATCAAACCGAGGCCAAGACCCGGCACATTGACGCCGGGGAACTGGCCAATCGAGACGCCGTCATCGAGATCATCCATCTCCTGCGCGAACTGCTGTTTCCAGGCTATTTCGGGCGGCAGGATCTGGCGTCGAGCACTCTCAAATACCATGTGGGAGAACTGCTGCTGGATATTCAGGAAAAGCTGACCCGGCAGGTACACAACGCGCTTCTGCACCGGGCCACGGACAACAACGCCAGGACTCGGGCGGACCAGATCGTGCGCGATTTTCTGGCAACGGTTCCCCGGCTTCGGGCCATCCTGGCGACGGATGTGCAGGCCGCCTTTGACGGCGATCCGGCGGCCGCCGATACGGACGAAATCGTCTTTTCCTATCCCGGTTTCTTCGCCGTCAGCGTCTACCGGTTGGCGCACGAACTCCATGTGCGCGATGTGCCGCTGGTGCCGCGGATCATGACCGAGTACGCGCACAGCGTCACCGGCATCGACATCCACGCCGGCGCGATCATCGACGAATACTTCTTCATCGATCACGGCACGGGCGTGGTCATCGGCGAAACCACGATCATCGGCAAGCGCGTCAAGCTCTACCAAGGCGTCACCCTTGGCGCGCTCTCCACGCGTGGCGGCCAGAAGCTGCGTGGCGTCAAGCGCCATCCGACGCTCGAGGACGAGGTGACCGTCTATTCCGGCGCGTCAATTCTGGGCGGCGAAACGATCATTGGCAAAGGCGTGGTCATCAGCAGCAACGTCTTCATCACCCAGTCCGTTCCGCCGCGCACCCGGGTGACGGTGAAGAACCCCGAATTGCAGTACCGCGACCAGAAGCCGCGGGAGTTCAGGCAGGAGTTGCCACTGGATTGGGTAATCTGAGCGGTATGGCCAGATCATTGGGCCGGCTGGCGCATTTTCAACGAACCGGACTATGTCTTGGCGACGACAACCATGAATTCACCCGCCCACCGCCACCGACAGCCAGCGCAGGGCCATCGCAGCCATCGCCCGGCGGATGAACGTCGATCCGGCCATCGAAGCACGGGAGGTGATCGGGGCAGAACTCGACGACCTGACCCTCCGCCAGGCTTCGGAGCTGATCGACCATCTCAAGTCCCTCCAGCCCGCCAACGGGCGTGGCACGCGGTGAAACCTGCACCGGCACCGATGACCGTGGCCCTACGGTCGGGCCGAATGTAGAATCGCGGCGTTGTCCGCCTGACCCCTAAAAAAGGAGACTCACCCATGACCACGGCAACAGTGGCCGGTCATCCTGCGCGCCCGCCGGGAATGGCGGACACCAACCGCCCGGCCAACCGGCGGGCGGAACAGATTACCGGCCGAACCTATCTTTCGTACTCACAGATGTCGCTGATGCGAACACGCCCATCGCCAGAGTATCGAGCAGCCCGAACTGCCTTGGAAGCCGTGAGCGGCCTTATCAACAAGCATGGGAA
>JBEKVL010000143.1:0-10429 GCA_049514055.1 Tepidisphaeraceae bacterium
CAAACGCCGCAGCACTTCCATCTCGAAGCCTTCCATGGCCGATTCCTTTCGTTCCAGTAAGTATTGGAACTATCGGCGCGGCAGAGGGTTAGGCTTCAGAAAGTCGTTGAAAGCGGTGGGGCACCGCCCACCAATGGCCCAACGGCTCACACTTATACACAAGTTGCGACTCGGCCGATTCAAGCAGGGCCGGCCGCGGAAACCCACGGTGGATTCACTTCCCCCGCACCTTCTCCGCCGCCGGCACGCTGCCCTCCTCCGCCAGATTCGGCGCGATCCGCTCGACGGCTTCCTTGGCCGCCGCGATCGTCGCCCCGGTGTATTCGCGGAAGATCCGGATCGCCACCAGACCGCGCCCGGCGTGCATGTGTTCCTCGATCTCCCGCCGGCGTTCTTCGGGCAATCTTGCGAGCAACGCCCGTTGCTCCTCGCTCGGTGGATCGGCCATGACCGACGGATCCTCCATCGCCGCCACCAGCGCCCGCACGGTCTCGCCGGCCTCCTTCGCACGTTCGATGTACGCCCCGGCCTTTTCGGCTATGGCGCCGATCAGGTCGGGAAATCTGGCGAACGTATCCAACTTGACATCGCGGGGACTCGACGCCCATGGCGTGACGTCCGTATCCTCGGCCGACACCTGCACCTCGCCGTCGTCATCCCGACGCTCGGTCGTCTGCGTCCGCACCACGGCAATGCCGAATTTCTTATCGATGCGGCGGTACTCGAGATAGACATCGAGTTTGCGGCGAAGGCCCGCCGGTTCATTACCCGTGTCGGGAACCACGCGGCATGACTCCTCTTTGACATGCACCGCGGCCGGTATGCCGAGACTCAGGCCCAAGAGCAGGCTCTCAACCTTCTGCGCCAGCGCGTTGGCCTCGTCTGTCAGTTTGTTCAGTTCGGGGGAACACTTGCGGAGAGTACGCAATGCCGCTTTGAGCTGTTCAGACATATGGCTTCCTTTGGCCTGCTGGGCCGGTTGAATTCGTCCGCTAAGACGGTGTCCGACTAGGACAACCATAAGTATATCCATCGTCCCGGTTGGCCGCAAAGAAATCCCGCTCGTCCACGTCCCAGATTTGGGCCCCGCTTTGGCCCCGCCTTTTTTCAACCCCATCCAGTATCCACAAACTCATAACCCCTTCCCAGGGAAACTCTTACGTCTGACATCCCCGCAACCAACCGCGCCAAAACTTTTTTTCCACCGCGCCTCCCGCCATCAGTATCTACATCATGCCGAACATCATACCGCACGCATTTGTAACCATCGGACTCCTGATCGGCGCAAGCCTTATCCCCGCCAGCGCCCAGGAACTCCTCGTCGATTGTACCAAGCCCATCGGCCGGATTCGCCCTCTCCACGGCGTCAACAACGGGCCGCTGCAGGGCGGCGAACTGGTCAATACGTCGGACTGTTTCAAGGCAATTTCCGTGCCCTACACCCGCCTGCACGATTGCAACTGGCCCAACCCCGACGTCGTCGACATCCACGCCATCTTCCGCAATCCCGCCGCCGACCCGGCCGACCCGGCCAGCTATGACTTCCGCCGCACCGATGATTTCCTCAAGGCCCTGGCCGCCACCGGCTCCAAGGTCGTCTATCGACTCGGCGAATCCATCGAGCACACCAAACGCAAGTACCACGTCAACCCGCCGACCGACCCGGATCGCTGGGCGGCCGCGTGCCTCGGCGTCATCCGCCACTACAACGAGGGCTGGGCCGACGGCTTCCACTACAACATCCGCTACTGGGAAATCTGGAACGAGCCGGAAAACCGGCCGCAGATGTGGACCGGCTCCGACGACGACTTCCTCCGCCTCTACGAAGCCGCCACCCGCACCATCAAGGCCAAGTTCCCCGACCTGAAAGTCGGCGGCCCGGGCTTCGGATACTCCGGCAAGTTCGTCAACGGCCGCTTCGAACCGTCCGAACTGCTCCTGAAGCTGCTCGGCCACTGCCGCCGGAAATCGCTTTCGCTCGATTTCCTCTCCTGGCACCTCTACACCAACGACCCGGCCGAGTGCATCGCCCGCGCCCGGGCTCTGCGGACCCTGCTCAACGAACAGGGATTTTCCAGCTCCGAACTTCACTTCAATGAGTGGAACTATTTGCCCGACAACGACTGGGGACCACTTGGTAAGCCAACGCAGGCCAGGGCGACCGAGGAGTACTTCTCCAAGGTCAGCGGCCCGGCCGGCGCGGCGTTCGCCGCGTGCGTGCTGGTGAACCTTCAGGACAGCCCCGTGGACGTGGCCAACTTCTACTCGGCCGACACCCAGGGCTTCGGCATGTTCAGCACCTACGGCGTGCCGCACAAGACCTTCTACGCATTCAAGGCGTTCCGGATGCTGCTGGATACGCCGCTGCGCCTGGAGACGCACGGCTCGCAGCCGAGCCGCATCGTGGTCTGCGCCGGCACGAACGCGGATAAGTCGGAGGTGCGAATCGTGGTGAGCAATTTCAACTCGGCCGATCCCGGCGTGAAGCTCACGGTGCAGGGTTTGCCGTGGAAAGGCCCGACCCTCTGCCGCGGTTGGGTCGTCGACGCCGAGCGCGAACTGGTGGCCGGGAAGGAAATCGAACTGTCGGGCGAATCGCCGATAATCACGCAGGAGCTGAAGGCCCCGGCCGTGTCGCTCGTGAGCCTGACCCCGCGCGGGCGCTGACGCGTTCGCCACTTATGAGCGGTCGTGTCATCGCACCACCCCGGCTGCACCACGAGGTCCGGGCGGACGGCCGCCACCTCCACCGGGGCCCGGGCGTTGAACGGCGGCGGGCAGATCCTTCTTCAGTTCGCCAAGTTTGGCAACGAGACGCCCGGCGATCTCGGGCTCGCGCGCGAGCAGGTCGGTGGTTTCAGAAATGTCGCTGGAGATGTGGAAGAGCGAGTGCTGCCCGTCCTGGGTTTCGATGAGTTTCCAGTCGCCGTCGATAATCGCGGTATCGATGCTGGCGATGAGGAACGGCTCGCGGGCGATGGTACGCCCCTCGCGCAGCGCGGGCCAAATGTCCCTGCCGTCGAGCTTGGCGCCGCCGGGCAGCGGCACGCCCGCAGCGGCCGCCAGCGTGGGAAAGAGATCCTGGGTGGCAATGGGTTGCTGACTGACGGCGCCCTGCGCCAAATGCCCCGGCCAGCGGACGAGGCAGGGCGTGCGGATGCCGCCCTCGTAGACGCTGCCCTTGCCCGAGCGCAAGACACCGTTGCTGCCGCCCTCGCGCGGGCCGGCGCCGTTGTCCGAGAAAAACCACACAAGCGTGTTCTCGCGCAGACCCTGCTTGTCCAGCGCCGCGAGCACGCGGCCGATGGATACGTCCAGAGCGTCGACGACGGCGGCGTACGCAGCATTGCGGCCACCAAGATCCTTCTGCCTGGCCATGTATTCCTCCGGGGCCATGATCGGAAAGTGGGGCGCGTTGAAAGCCACTTCGAAGAAGAACGGGCGTTTCGGGTCACGGTGCTCGATCTGGCGGATGGCCTCGTCGGCCAGCAGGAACGTGGAGTAACCCTCTTCGTTGACAGTCTGGCCATCGCGCTGCCAGTCGACGACACCCAGTTGATTCGTGTGCTTGAAATAATCCACCTGTGGCCCCATGAAGCCATAGAAGTGATCGAACCCGCTCCTGGTGGGCGGAGAGGCGGTGCCGACATGCCATTTGCCGATCAGTGACGTCTGATACCCGGCCGATTGGAAGGCGCCGGGCAGCGTTGGCAGACCGGCGGGCATTCCCGCTTGTCGCGGACCCAGTGGATTGACGATGCCGAACCGCCGGGGCATCTGGCCGGAAATCAGCGCGGCGCGCGTCGGACTGCAGACGGGATACACGTAGAAACGCGCCAGTTCGACGCCGTCTTTCGCGAGGCGATCGATATTGGGTGTGGGCAGGGTTGCCTTGTGATAGGAAACATCGCCCCAGCCGAGGTCGTCGACGACGATAATGAGAATATTCGGAGGCTCCGTCCGCTGCTGGCCGGAAATGGCGGCGGCGGAGCTGACAAGCGTCGCAACTATGAGCGTGCGGATGAGATTCATGGTTTCCCGCCTGGGTTCATTGTGTATGAGTGGGCCACGGAGCGGTCGGTGCGGACGTAATCCACGGCCGCATCTGCGAGCGAGATCTTCACCCGCAAATGCCCGGAACTTCCCATGATCGTGCCATTCACATAGCCGTATTCAGCGGCCGATCGCGGCTCCTTGCCGTTGCCCGGGTATCCCGGTTGTGGCACCTCCTGGTACACGATGCCGTCGAGATCCTGTTTGGCGTAGAAGTGGTCATGGCCGTGGAACACAATGTTGACGCGATTCTGCTTGAGCAGTTGATGGATCGGCGCGGGCCAATCGGGACGGTTCTGCTTGAAGCCATCAGTGCCATCGAGATTCTTGCCGCCCCACTCGAAGAACGGCGCGGCTTCCGCGCCGCCGCGACATTGATCGTCCGCGCCGCCGACCAGATGATGGATGAAGACGAACTTGAACTTCGCTTTGCTCGCTTCGAGCGTACGCTTGAGCCACTGATACTGCTCGACGCCCAGCGAGCGCTTCCAGTTGTCCCCCTTGCCGCGCTGCCTCTGCGTGAACCAGAACGGATCCAGCACGACAAAACACGCGTCGCCCCATTCCCAGGCATAGTAATCCTGTAACAGGCCGGCCTCCGGGTGCTTCGTCGCATCGCCCGTGTAGAAACTGTCGGGAACGGGGTTCGCGAAATATCGCTTCCGTACTGTGTTCGACCAGACGGCCAGGCTGTCGGTATCGCCGCCCCGGCCGCGCGGGCTTTCGCCGTCGTGATTGCCGAGCACGAGGAACAGCGGCGCGGACTGGCAAAGCTGTCCGAAGTAGTAACGCTGTGCGATGTACTGCTTCAGGGCTGCCGCACGGTTCAGATGCTTCTCGGTCATGAACGTGTCGCCGAGATCAACATGGAAATCGGGCGCATCGGCCAGGGCGTTGGCCAGTGTCCGCTGATAGATGGCGGGATCGGTGTTCTGGTCCAGATGCGAATCGGCCGTGATCGTGAATGTGAAGGCGCTGCCCGGCGGGCGGGCGGTGTGGAATGAGAACTCACCGCTCTTCGTCTGCGCCAGTTGAAGCTGATAGAAGTATGTCGTGTTTGGCTGCAGCGGCGAGAGCACCACCTCCGCCGGTTCGCCCTTCTTGAATGGCTGGGTACGTGTCTTGGCGGTGAGCTTTCCAGGTTGTGCTCCGTAAGCGATGCAACCCTCGGCGTCTTCGTAGCACAGAACGCTCACCGTGACAGAGCGTGACGTCGGCCGGCCCAGGACCAGATCAAACGGGTGTGCCGGGACATCGTTACATTTGGAAGTTTGAATCGGTTGCTTCGATCCGCCACCGATGGGAACGAGCAGTTCTTCGGCCGCCCGCGCCGCAAGCCCGATGCCCATCAGAAGCAGCAGACACATGCGTATCATGGCTGCGCCCCTCGCGGCCCGCCGCGTTTGAGTTCGGTCGGCTTGGTGGGATCGTAATTCGGATTGGGTTTGGGCATCTGGGCATTCACGGCCAGCAGGTAATCCGTCAGTCGCTGGTTCAGTTCCCTGGCCTTGTCCGGTACTTCCTGAGCCAGATCCCGTCGTTCGCCGGGGTCTTTGGCGATATTGAACAGCCGCAGCCCGCCGGTTTCATAGATGCGGATCAGCTTGAAATCGCCCAAGAAGATCGCCGAGGCCGGGCCGATGGCGTCTTTGTCGTAGTGCGGGAAATGGACGACGAACTCCTCGCGCGGTCGCTTCACCGTCCCAGCGCCGGTGTTGGTGAGAACCGAAACCAGACTGCCTCCTTCAATGCCTTTGGGCAACGGCTCGGCAACACGCGCCAGATCCGCAATGGTCGGCACCAGATCTTCGTCAATTGCCCGCACATGGGAGCAACTGCCCGCCTTGATGCCCGGCCCGCTGATGATGAACGGGACGCGCAGGCCGCCTTCGGACACCGTGCCTTTGCCACCAGTCAGCGGTGGATTCTTTCCGGGCGTGCCGTGATCGGTCGTGAAGATGACATAGGTGTTGCCGGTGATACCCAGTTCGCCCAGTTTCTTCAGCAGCATCCCGAAGGCGATGTCCAGATCCCAATCCGCCGCCGCCTCGGCCATTTCCCGGTCGTTCAGGTTGCCGCCCCAGCCCTTGACGGCCGCCAGTGCCTCGGGGCTGGCATCGCCGCCCTGCCGCGATGCATAGTGCGATAATTGCACATAGAACGGTTTCCCGGACTTGACCTGCCGCGTCATGAAGTCGATCCCGCGTTCGGTCATGCCGTAAAGCTGTTTTGGGTGGGGGTTGGCGACGTTGTCCGGGCCGCCGTTGCTGGTGGCGCCGTCACTCTCATCAAACCCGTGCTGGGCCGGACTCACCCGTCCCACATGCCATTTGCCAAAGTGTGCCGTTGCGTAGTCTGCGCGCTTCAGTACGTCCGCGATGGTCGTCTCGGCGGCCGGGAGTTCCATCGACGCCAGCGGCGGAATGACACGCCCGTTCACATCGGTGCCGCTGTCCTTCTTGCCCTCGCCAATGAACGTCATGTGCAATTGCGCCGGGCTCTTGCCCGTGAAGATGGCCGCCCGCGACGGCGTGCAGCGCGGCGAGGCCGCGTAGAAATCCGCGAAGCGCATCCCCGCCGCCGCCAGCCTCTCCAGGTTTGGCGTGCGGACATAGGCGCTCTTTGAGGCCATCACGGCATCGTCCATCTGCACGGACGTGCTGCTCCAGCCGTGACCTTCGCCAAGGATGACCACGAAATTCGGCCGCTGTGGCGTGGCGGCGTGGAGTGCCGCGAATGGCGCCAACAGCAGGATGGTCACGGTGAGAATGGGACGTTTCATATTCATGGCCATTTTCCTGTCTACGTTCGTACTCTCCGTGTCTAGCGCCCACCGTCACCGTTGGCGGCCTTCTCCCGGGCCATCGCTTTGGCGCGAATGTCCGCCTTGGCCTGCTTGAGCCGCTCGGGCCACTCGAACTTCGGCGCCGTCGCCGGATCGTAACCGGCCATGTGGCCGGTGAGGCGGGTCGCGGGCTTGGTGTATTTCACGTCCGCGTCGCCAAAGACCTCGCGGCACAAGCCGGCCAGCCCGGGGTCGTACTCAAGCAACAACGCCCGGGTATGCACATGATTATGGTCGAAGTCGTTGAAGCGGTTGTGTCCATACCAACTCGCCGTGCCGACGGCGAAATACTCGTGGTGGTTCACGGCCGCGTACTTGCCCTTCCAAAGTCCCGCCTTCATCGCGGCGTCATAAGCGGCCTTGACCCGCGTATCGAACGTCGGGTCCACGTTCACCATGCCGCGCAGATGGATGTTGTGGGCAAACTCGTGGATGAGGATGCACTCTTTCTCGTAGGGATCGCCGGGGTATCCGAGCAGGTTCTCCTCGCCGACGGAGCAGTACGGATCGGTCTCGCTGCCGCCCAGGCCCCGGGCGCGCGCATCCCAGTAGTCCTTGGCCGGGATACCGTCAAATCCCGGCACCTGTTCCTCGCCCAGTCGGGTAAACTCCGGCAGGTCGGTCGTGTATTCGTTGTGCGCCATGATGCAGAGCCGGGCGCCACCCTTGATCATTGCCGCGCGCACCTCCGGTCGCCTGGCGAGCATCGTGTCCACGATAAAAGCGGCCTCCTTCAGCGCATACGGATTCACTTTCGCCGAGGCGACGATGGGAAAACCGCCGGCGCTGGCACGTTGCGTATAGAACGCCGGAATGCCATCCCGGCCGCCTGGGTCGAAGCGAAATGCCTGCACCGGCACCTCGCTGGTCACCGTGGCCGCCACCTTGTCCTCGCGACTCACAACCTGGAAACGATGACCGAGCGTCGTGGTGATGACGGTGTCTTTTCCGGGGGCAACGGAACCATTCGGCACGCGCTCAATGTCGGATTTGAGCCAGAAGATGTCGATGGTCTGCCCGCCGCCGTTGATGATCTGCAACTTCGGACGAGGCGGTTGCGGCGCGTCGGCGGCTCGCAACACGGCCAGCGGAACCAGCAGCAGGACGGCGAGGGCGAGGGATGTGATTCTGGTCATGGGTGCATTCCTTGAATTTGCGGCCACGGTTCCATTTCCAATATCGTCCAATCGCCGTCACGCTGTCCGCTCTCCTGCCATTGGGGTTCGGTCCTGTGCTCAACACGGAGCCGCTTCTCCGTGCGGATACCTGTAGTCGGCACGGGCGTTGGTCGACACCCGCCTGGTCGAGCCGTCCTCCAGGCGGTACACATAGAGCTGGTTCTTCCCGGTTTCGCCGGAGTGGTAGACCACCGCAGCCTCGCCTTCGATCCAGCGGGCGTAGGCGTACCAGATTTGCTTGCCTTCCTTGTTGGCGATCGCCTTGACGTTTGCGATCGTGCGTTTCTTCGCATCGAAGTCCGCGATGTAGAGCGTGTGCCCCGGTTCCGTGAACTTCGATCCGGCCAGGAACTCGAAACAGATCTTCTGCTCGCTCGGAGAAATGCTGGCCCGGTGCAACTGGCCCTTTGTCGCCAGTTCGCACTGAACACTCTCATAGAGCGGCTTCCCGTCATCTCTGCGGGTGATCAAGAAGACGCCCCAGCCCAGTGTCGGGTGAGCGGAGTTCACGAGAATCCGGCCGTCCGTAAGACAGGAGTGCGCCCAGGTGTGATACCGCTCGTCGGTTAGGGCAACCTCTTGTCCGGGCTGATTGCCCACCTTGCTTTGCATCACATGGAAGCCGCCTGTCTTTTCGTTCTTCCGGTTCCAGATGGGCGTGTTGAAGCCGTCGCGCGTCCAGGTCGGGTTGAAATCCGTGCGAGTGCCGTCGCTCAATTGGTGAAACCCCGTGCCGTCGACGTTGATGACAAAGATCGCGCTCTTCCAATTGACTGTGACGGGATCGTCCTTGGTTCGCCGGAAGCAGACGAGCATGTTGCCGGTCTTGGACCAGGACGGTTTGAAGTCCATGTGGCCCGTTGTGATTGGCTTGCCCTCCGGCATGCCGACCTCGCCGACATGGATCTCGCCGTTGCAGAAATAGGATATCCTGGTGGCAGGCGAAAGGACCGCCTCGCCAGCGCAGGCGATGAGCGGTGCGGTGGCGGAGGCCACGCCCGCCGACACCGCGATGGCCGCCGCCCGGGTCGCCTCTTTCAGGAACTCGCGCCGGTCGATTTGTGTCTCTTTTGCCATGGATTCACCTCTCAAATAGACGCGGGTCGAAACTCAATCAGCCGTTTTCCCATTTCCGTATCCTACTGCTGCGCCGCTGTTCCAGGAGCTTATCTGCCGCCCCGGCCAGGCCGGCCACCACCTTGACCCGACGGTCGGGCCTCGTCAAGTGTCTTCCGCTGCTCCGGCGCCAGTATCTTATCGAGCTTCGTCTTGGCCTGCGCCATCCCAATCCACCTCCGTGAATCCCTGGAATCCGCTGGGATCGCTCCTCCTTAATTGCGACGTGGCGGTCCTTGCTGGCCTCCCTGACCAGGCCGATTCGGATTCTCGCGGGGTTGCTCCGTGAGTTGGTCCAGGCCGGTCTTGCCCTTCTGGGACGCGGGCAATTCGATCACGCCTTGCGGCGTCAGGTCGCGCCCTTTCAGCCCGGCGTAGTCGGGCGCGTAGCGGTGGGCCTTGAAGACAGCGTTGAAGAGGTGCCCGCGGATATCCTTGCCGGGCAACTCGCCCTGGGCGAGGATGCCGCCGCGAACGACCGGGTTGACATATTGCCAGACGGTTTCGCCCGTCGGGGTGACCTCAAACAGGTGGCCGAGGACGCCGGCGCAGATGAGCGTATTGCCGTTGGGCGCGCGATGCGCGCCGGAAATCTCGGAGGAGAAGAAATCGGTGCGGTTCTTCGCCTCGTAGCGCCAGAAGAACGCGTCCGGGCCGAATGCCTTGCCCGGTTCGAGGACATAGCGGCCACTCGCATCCAGCGGCGGCACAATCTCCTCGATGCTGCTGTAACCACGATTGTAGCCGTTGTTGAAGATGGTGACGTGGCCGGCGCCGGGGCAGTCGTCGGGAACCCATTCGCCGTCGTGCTGCTGGTTGAGCCAGCCGTTGCCCTCGATACCACGTTTGTAGGTAGAGGGATTGCCCCAGCGGTAGATCAGGTCGCCGCCCTTGCCCTGCTTGCCGCCGCTGTGGCCGGCGGCTTCCCTGGTCGTGGTGGTGTGGTCGATGAACCAGATCTCGCTCTGGCCACGGGCGCTGACAATGATCTGGTCGAGTTTCGGGTTGTAGGCGATGGAATTGGCATGGTTCCAGAATCCGTTCGGCCCGGCGCGGCCGCCGCGGATCGCGATCAACTCAGGATGGGCGGCGGCGTCGCCGTAGTTGGCTTTGGTCCTGTCGAACTCCTGAACCATGTGATCCCAGACGCGCCATTCCCAGACGACCTTGCCGCTGTTGGGATAGATCGGCTGAACTTCCACGACCCCGTCCGGGTAGAGTTCCGTGTTCTGGACCG
>JBEKVL010000144.1:0-10429 GCA_049514055.1 Tepidisphaeraceae bacterium
GGGCCGACGCTTTCTTCAAGACGCTGGCCGCCAACAAGCCCAAACTGCTGGGCGGGACTTCGGTCGTAGCCGAATCCGTCGGAGAGGGAACGGTGCTTGTCGGCCTGACGGACAACGACGACTGCGATGAGGTCATCGCCCAGAAAGGCAAATTACTGATGGTCATCCCGGACCAGGAGGCCGGCGGGATCGGCACACTGACCATCCCCTGCACGGTTGCCACCATCCGCCGCGGGCCGAATCCCGAGGCGGCGAAACAACTCGCCGAGTACCTGCTCTCGCCCGAAGTGGAGAAGCTGCTGCTGGACGCGAAATTCGCCCGCTATTCGGTGTTTGCCAAAGAGGGGACAAACGCCATCAGGTCGATGCCGGTCGAATACGCCGCCGTCGCCGCCCAACTGAAGCCTGCTGTCGAGCGCGTGTTGAAGATCCTCGAAGGGCGGTAGGGTCCGCTTCAGCGGACGCGAAACGGCGTGCCTACGCATCTCCGCGTCCGCTGAAGCAGACCCTACAAAGGCTACTTGCCCGCCTTCTCAATGAACGCCCTCACATCTTTCTTGAGCCGTTCGAGCGCCGCGAGGTTATGGTACATCATGTGGCCACCGGGGTAGTAGGCCTGGGTGATGTTGGCCCGCAGGTCCGGGCCAACGGTCATGTGGTTCACCGTGTAGTCGGCCGCGAAATACGGGGTGGCCAGGTCGTACCAGCCTGCGGCGACGAACACCTTCAGATGCGGCAGGTGAACGATCGCCCGCTGCAAGTCGTCGGCGACGTTCGCGAAGCCGCTTTCGTTCATCTTCCACTGGCCGACGTTGCCGAAAACGTCGTAGGGCAGGTCGTTCTCGTACCCCAGCGTCCGGCGGACATAGTCGTTGAAGGTGGCGCTGTAGGCGGGAAGATAGCCGGTGAGCGAGGGGTCGTACTCGGACATGGGGGAATTGGGACGCGGATCGAATCCGGCAATGCGGGCATCGAACCGGCCGATGATGCGGCGGTCTTCGGTCAGAATCTGCTTGCGGAATTCGCTCGGCGTGATCTTGAGGTCGTTGCGGTCGATCCACGCGGCCGGCAGGCCAGTGAAGCGGGCGAGTTTGGCCAGGACAGTTTTGCGTTGCTCGGCCGGCAGGGCGGACCCGCGGACCAGGGCCGGGGCGTATTCGGCGACGGCAAAAGCCTCGGCCGCCTTCAGCGCCGCGGGCAAGTCCTTTTGTAACTCGGCGTCGAGTTTCTTGTGGTAGTGAGCGATGGCCGTGTAACTGGGGATGTAGAGCGGGAACGGTGTCTCGTTGGCATCTGTGGGGCTCAGCGTCTGGAAGTTGAGCACGGTGGAAATGAGAATGATGCCGCTGGGAGCGATACCGTGGCGGTCGGAGAGATACACCGACAGTCCGGCCGCGCGGGTCGTGCCGTAGCTTTCACCGGCGATGAACGTCGGCGAGAGCCAGCGCTTCTGCCGCGTGATATAGAGCCGTATGAAATCGGCGACGGCGGAAATGTCCTCGCGGAGGCCGAAGAACTGCTGCGGATTCTCACCGGGAGCCGGCCGGCTGTAGCCGGTGTTGACGGGATCGATGAACACCAGGTCCGTGGCATCGAGCCAGGTGAAGGCGTTGTCCACGAGGCGATACGGCGGAACGGGCGCGTGGCCTTCATCGTCCCTCATGGCCACGCGCTTCGGGCCGACAGCACCGACGTGAAGCCAGACCGAGGCGGCCCCGGGCCCGCCATTGAAGAGGAAGGTGATGGGCCGCTTCGATGGATCGGGCTCGTCGAGTTTCTCGTAGGCGACGTGAAAGAAGTTGGCCTTCTCCTTGCCCGAGTCGTCGCGGGTGGTGAGATACCCGGCTGTGGCGCGGTAGCGGAGAACCTGATCGCCGAGTTTGAGTTCGTGCTCGGTGACGGAAAGCTTCTCGGGAACCGGCTTATCGGCAGGACGAGAAGCCGGCGCATTGGGGCGCGATGCCGGCGATGCGGCCGGTGCCAGGCGAGATAGAGCGAGCAGAACAACGGCAAACAAGACGGACTGCTTCATGGCGGATCCGATGGAAGAAGGTTGAGAAGAACATGCTTGAATACAAAGATTGTTGCACTCGTCGGCGTCTCCTGTGTCTGTCGGCGTTATTAGTTGTCATTCAGTCATGCAGAAAGAATGTTTGGGAGCGGGCGGGCTGGAGATGCCGGGCATAAAGGTAATCCCGGAAATGGGTTATGCGTTTATGGATGATCGATGGGGTTGAGAAGAACGCCCCCGAAGCGCCCCCGAAATCTCCCCATCACCGCGCCTGGATCGCGCCGGCATGCCCTTGGGGCGGGGGATGCGACGCAGAAAAAAGTTCTTGTTAGGGTGAGGTGCTTTGGCGAATACTGCATAAGATTCTAATTTGCAAGTAGTTACAGTCCACCTGATAGCTGTTGATTGACTGAAAAACGAGGTCCTTTTAAGGTCCAAAAGAGGTCCCGTTGGGTTCCGGGCGGGTCCGGGGGCGATGTAGAATGCAGAATGCAAAGTGGAAAGTGCAAAATGGCGGAGGTGGGAACAGCGACGAAGCGATGGAGGGGGTTTCTGGTGTCCGGTTCATATTGTTGTTCCTTCATATTATCCGTGGCGCTGCGCGCGCGGGGCACTTTGCGCGCAACAGCGCGCAGCGCAAAATGCGAGTTGGTGCTGTGGGGGTGTGATTTGTAAAAATGAGAATTCTGTTTGGCGCGCAGCGCATGCGCGCAACAGTGAAAACGGAAGTTGGGATTGGTTCAGGGGTTAGCCGCGGGATTGGTAACTGGATAACGAAGACGTGCCGACCGGGGGTGAAGGTTGTCTTGGACCTTGGACTCCACTCGATGCCACGTACGCTCCGGTCTCACTCTGGTCTGGGCGGTGCTATGTCCAGCGTGCCCTTAGCCGGTTCCCATAATCTAGCGAAGCCGTGTCATGAATACTTCGTTGCCATAGTAGGAATCCTGATTGGCGAAGAACAGAACGCCGGCACTGGAGAGTAATTCGCCTGCGGGGGTCGCGCCGGGAATCCACTTGCAAAGCCGCGTTGAGTGGCCAAGATCGACGCGCAACAAGCCCCGTCCATAGCCCTGCCCGATCTGCGGCGAATCGAAAACATAGAGACTGTCGTTGTATTGCAGCAACTCGCTTTCGCCCGTGTTGGCGAGCCTGCAAAAAGGCTTGATTGCGAGGTGGGAATCCAGCGTCCACACGCCCGTGCTAGTCGTGACGTACAGCGTGTCGCCGATGGCTGTCAGATCGCTTATCCAGCCCCAATTGGGAACGGTTGTCTGTTTGGAAACACGCCGGGCTAAACCAGCGTTGGAGACATACCAAAGATCCCTCCCGGGCTGACCGTCCACACGAGGGGTCAGGAAAAATGTGCGGCCGGCGACACTGACGGGATGAGCCTCGGAGCCTGGGTAATCTTCCCAGTAATCCATCGCGCCGGGGTTTGCATCAACAGCAAGTCGCGTCCCCGCGGCGTTCCCTTTGCTGCGCCACAGTTCCGTGCCATAGGTCTGATCTCCGGCAACGAAATAGAACCGGCCACCGGCGATTCCACAATACTTCGGCTCGGTGGTGAAGATTGCTAGCTTTTGGATGCCTTTCGATGTCCCGTCTGTGCGCCACAGCGACCAGGTATCGTTACCATCGAAAGAACCCGAGCCAGTCTCTCCCGGCTGTCCCAAGGTGAAATAGACGGCACCGTGAAAGGTGAACATCGTGGTACCGGCGTATAAATGATCGGCCGGATCGGTTTGATAAACCCTGGAAATCAGCCCGGATTGCGAATTAAGAACGCTGATCGTCGCCTGGTTAAAGGAGTAGTCCCCATTGTCAACGGAGTAGGAATTACGGTCGCCATCGAGTAGCACAACGCGGTTGCCGAGTTGGGCGGAAGCGGCGTATTTGGTATTATCTCCCTGCACTTGCCTAAGCGCCCCGGTCGCACCGTCGATGATGTCAGCGACCTCTGACCCATACACATTATAGCGATCACTGTTGAACAGCACGAGAGAGTCTCCGATTACATAACGGGTAAACGACATCTCCAGCGGGACACCATATCCCGTCTTCCTGGCCTCGCCTCCCGCAGCGGCAACGTGCCAGACCGGCGATTCGTTGTTGTCTTCGAGCGACCCATCGTCGGCTGCAAAGTACACCTGCCCGCCGATTTCACCGAGGATGGATGGATTGGACCCTCCCGAAGTTCTATTGATATCCTTTATCATCGCCGCGCTATTGGTGCCGATCCGCCAGAGTTCAGCGCCGTGGCGCGGATCCGAGAGGCCGACTACGGCCAGGTTGCCGGCCGTTACGACGCTCGAAACCCGGTCGGTTGCCCCCGCGGCCGGCACCGTGCTCTCGGATGTCCCGTCGGTTCGGTAGATTTGGCTGCCGATTGCGAAATACGCCGCAGACCCGGCAATGGCCAGGGAGGGGTCCGGCTGAAAGGTGCTGTTACGGGCATAACTCGACTGGCTGGCGACCTGCACCGTGCCGGTGGCGGTCCCGTCGCTCCTCCAGATTGCTGTGGTCGTTTCCAAACCAACAATCGTGTCGACCGTGGTGGTCGTGGTGATCAGTAACGAACCGTGCAGATCTCCCGTCGCGTAGATGCGGTCGCCAATGTTGTCGTTGAGCTTGACGGTGCCAGCGGACGTGCCATCAGTCGTCCAAAGAGCCTGACCGCTTGTGCCCTGACCGAAGAATGTCTTATTTCCGGCAACAAACCACTCCGTCTGGGAATCCTCAACCGTTGCAATGACCGAAGTTCCCGCTGAGGTACCGTCACTCGACCACAACTCCGTACCCACTTGAAAAACCACACGCTTGTCAGCGGTCTCCTGGCCAGAGGCAAGACTGTAGATGCCCGGCAGGGACAGACCATTTATGTTGCCAACCGAATGGGTGCCTTTCCGAGTGCCGTCGGTGGTCCAGAGCGTCGCTTGAATCGGTTGCGACGAATCGGCCGGCTGCTTGCCCGCTGCGAAAAGGAAACCGTTGCCAACTCGCCCCAGCCAGTAGTACAAGTCGTCCTCCGCTAAACCGGCTGAAAGCGACTGCACGGAGATGGCCGGGCCACCCGACTGCGACGCGATCCAGGGGGTCGCCCCTGCATCGATGATGATCCGGTCACCCACACTTCCGGCCACGCGGTAGTTCTGGTCCGTCGTGGTGCCCGTGGGCGGAGTGAGAAGATATGTGCCCTTGGGCGTGCCGTCGGTGCGCAGAATGCGGCCGTAACCCTGCACGTACATCGTCTTGCCAACGAGCGTGCAATCGCTGGACTCAAAAGGATCAATTGGGCCACCTTTGATGGGATTGAGCCTGATCGTCCCTGTGCTGGTGCCATCGCTAGTCCACAGACTGCGGCCATGTACACCGTCGTCGGCAGAGAAGAAGATGCGCCCAGCACCCGCGGCCATAGCGGGCTCGAAGGTGATCCCATCGCCATGCGGATTGATGTCTTTCACCATGCGGGTGCCCGCGTTGGTACCGTCAGTCACCCAAAGTTCCCGTCCGTGAATACCATCATCGGCCGAGAAGAACACGCGATTCCCCATGGCCAGCATCGGGTATTGGACCTGGTCGGATGGATCGCCGTTCGGCATGTACATCGGAATGGAATCCAGCGTCGCCCGGTTGGCGTCAAGCACCAGTGTCGGCACCGAGAGGAGCAGGCGTCCCTCAAGCGGCTCCATGGCGGTTTCGCCAAAACCGCCGCTGTAGGGCGAACCCGGACGGCTCGGCGAGCCGTCCCTACCAACGCTGCTTTCGCAGCATTTGCCAAGAAAGACGGCCACACCCCCACCACCCGGCTTCACGCCTCACAGTTGACACGGGCAGCCAGGTGTGCTTTAATTGTCTCACTATGCAGTTGGCCCCGCGAAGCGTTCGGCTTGAGTTGGCCCTTACCGGGCTGCTTCTTGCGCGCGCGTGATCGCAGGGTTCCAGAATCGGAGTTTACACCCCTGCGGTCGATATCGCAGGGGTTTTTTGTTTTATGGCGCCGGGAGATAGAATCCCGGCAGACATACTTAGGAGCAGTCATGGAAACCGTACGCATCTTCGACACCACCCTCCGCGATGGCGAGCAGTCCCCCGGCGCCACGCTCAATCTCCCCGAAAAGCTGGAAATCGCCCGGCTGCTCGAAGCGCTCGGCGTGGATGTCATCGAGGCCGGTTTCCCGATTTCCTCCGAAGGCGATTTCCAGTCGGTCAAGGCCATCTCCGAGATCGTGCAGAAGAGCATCGTCTGCGGCCTGGCCCGGGCCACGCCCAAGGACATCGAACGCGCCGGCGAAGCCATCCGCCCGGCCAAATATGGCCGGATCCACGTCTTCTGCGCCACCTCGAAGATCCACCGCGACCACAAGCTGCGCAAGGGCAAGGAAGAAATCATCCGCATCAGCGTCGAAGCCGTCAAGCAAGCCACGGCCTACACGAAGGATGTGGAGTTTTCCCCGGAGGATGCCAGCCGGACGGAGTTCGAGTTTCTCGAGGAGATCACGCAGGCGGCCATCGAGGCCGGGGCCACGACGATCAACCTCCCGGACACGGTGGGCTACGCGACCCCCAAAGGCTACGGCGAGATTTTCGCCCATCTCATCCGCAAACTGCCCATCATCAGGGAACGCGGGATCATCCTCTCGTCGCACTGCCACAACGATCTCGGCATGGCCGTCGCCAACAGCCTGTCGGCCGTCGAGAACGGCGCCCGGCAGGTTGAATGCACCATCAACGGCATCGGCGAACGGGCGGGCAACGCGGCGCTCGAGGAAGTCGTCATGGCGTTGCGCACCCGGGCCGACTTCTTCAAGATCGGCACGCGGATTGACGCCACGAAGATCTTTCCGGCCAGCCGCATGGTCAGCAACCTCACCGGCCTGGTGGTGCAGCGTAACAAGGCGATCGTCGGCCAGAACGCCTTCGCCCACGAATCGGGCATTCACCAGGACGGCGTGCTGAAGTACCGGGAGACCTACGAGATCATGGACCCGACCGCCGTCGGCATTCCCACGAATTCACTGGTCCTGGGCAAGCACTCCGGGCGACACGCCTTCAAAGACCGCGTGCTGCAACTCGGTTACCAGCTCAGCGACGAGCAGACCGAGGCCGCGTTCGGAAAATTCAAGGCGCTGGCGGACAAAAAGAAGGAAGTCTTCGACGAGGATCTCGAAGCCCTGATGGACGACCAACTCAAGATCAGCCGGGGTGTGTTTGAACTGTGCGGCCTGCACGTCACGGCCGATTCGATCACCATGCCCGAATCGCAGACCAGCGCCTCGGCCACGGTCACGCTGCGCGACACCAACGGCGAAATCCGCCAGGGGCTGGCCATCGGCGACGGCCCGGTGGACGCCATGTACTCGGCCATCCAGAAGATCACGCAGATCGAGAGCCGGCTGACCGACTACCGCATCCGGGCCGTGACCAAGGGCAAGGAAGCGATGGGCGAGGTACAGATCGAACTCGACCACAGCGGCAAGCGTGTCCACGGCCGGGGGCTATCCACGGACATCCTCGAGGCATCGGCGCTGGCGTATCTCTCGGCCATCAACCGCCTGCGCAGCCTCGCCGACCGCGAACGGTTGGTCACGCAGCATACGGGCGTGTGAGGCTACTCCCGTTTCGCATCCGGCATCGGCCGCGACGCGGGGGCCGTCGAGGGAACGGATCCGGCGGCGGCGGACGGCGGTGCATTGACCGCCGCCGGGGCAACCGGTGCCGACGAGAGAACGATGAGGACATCGTACAGTTCGGCGTCGGCCGGGCGCGTGGTGGGCGGTACGATGACCGCGTGGGTGTCTTGCTGCCCGGCGGCTTCCTGTTCGGCAATTGCGCCCTGCTTCTGATAACGGTCGATCGCGCCCACGGCTTGATTGGCCGTCGCTACCGATGAATACCGAGGCTCGGCCTGGGTCGCGGGCCCAGCGGGCATGGCGACGGCAGGTTTGGCAACCGGACGCATCGGACGATCCGGAGAGTCCTGCCTCTTTTCAACGCCGTCCAGCGCCGGCCTGGGCTGGTCGTGGGCGGCCTTGCCAAGCGCGTCCGCAAGTGGCTTCTCGTTGTTTGCCGGGCCACCCGGTGCCGGGTCGTCTGCCTGGAGGCTTCCGCGCAACATCAACACCGCCGGTTCGGCGGGGAGTTCGCGCCCGGCGCGCGACGGCTGGACGTGAATCGGCCCGTCGAGGACCAGCGCCAGTTGCTCGACCTGCGATGCCTTGAGCCCGCGAGCCAGGATCGTGCGGCTGTTGGCCTGGGCAAGCGTGTTGGTATAGGCATGGAACGGCACGTCATTGTCCTTGGCGCCGGCAAGGTCTTGCTGCTGAGTAGTGTCGACGAACGCCCCGCCTTTCAGCGTCCGCCGGGCTCCCCCGAAGGCCATTAAGGAACTTGTTTCCTTGCGAGGAGCCGACGGTGCCATAGCAGCCTGGCTGCCGGCATCTTGAGTTGGCCGTGGGGCCTGTGTCAGACCTGGTCCGCTGCCCACGCCGGCCCCACCGCCGCCGCGACCACCAGCAAAGCCGCCAGTCGTCGCGGGCTCGGCCTGGCCGGCGCTCTTGAGTTCCTCGGCAATGGCCCGCGAGTATTCCTGAATCCTCGCCGGCTCGGTCAGGGCAACGACGCGCGGGTAACTGCGGGCGCGGAAATTCTGTACCTCGGCGTCGGCGCCCACCGACCATGCGATATCGTTGTCGGCGAGGAACCTGAGCACCTGCCCGTTGGCCTGGTCCACATCGGGCGCCGCCACGGCCAACACAACCTGCTCAACATTCTGCGCGGATGGCGTCAGCGCCGCCGTCTCCGACTCGCGCATATCCTGCATCCGCACGGCCTTGTCGGCAATCGCTTTGGAAAAAGCCGGAGCCGTTGGTGCAATGCCGGAGGCAATGCCACTTTTTCGATCCTCCGCGCCAACCACGGCGGCCTTGTCGGGATCCGGGGCCGGCAAGGCCGAGGCCTCTTCATTGGGAGATGGCGTGACGATCGCCACCGGCGGACGGCCGGGCAGAATATGATAGATCGCGGCGACAAGCCCGATCATCAGCGCAACGGATGCGGCAACGGCGAGCCCCGCGCCGCCGAAGAGGCGCATGAGGAATGGCCGATCGGGAACGAGTGCCGGATCGGCCAGCAGTTGTTCGCGTTCAAGCTGGCTAAGGAGTTGCTCGGCAAGGTCGGGTGGGGCCTTGACGCGCGGCAACCGGCGAAGAACCTGCTTATGGGTCGCCAGTTCGCCGAGGAGGGCTTTGTGCGACGGATTGGCCGCCAGGTGCTTCTCGATCTCGGCGCGCTGCCCGGGAGGGAGGTCACCGTCGATATAGGCGGCCAGTTGTGCCTGGATGTCTTCGTAGTTCTGGGACATAACGTCACGCGGTCGGTTGCCTGATTGCCATCATCGGCCGTTCCCGCCGAGGTACTCCTGCAACTCGTCGCGAAGAGCAAGACGTGCGCGAAACAGCCGGCTTTTCAGGGTTCCCATCGGCAGGCCGAGAATGTCGGCCATCTCCTGGTAGTCGAACCCTTCAATATCTCGCATGACCAGGACGGCGCGGTACTCGGCATCGAGTCGCCCGAGAGCCGCCAGCACCTGCCCGTCGCATTCACGATCTTCGGCCGCGCGGGCCGGATCGGGAGCCGACTGGGAAACGAGCCGATCGAGCAGGCCCGATGCCTGGTCATCTCCGGAGGCGCCATCCGATGGAACGGACAACGAGAAGACCCGTTTCCGCTGGACTTTTCGCAGCCGGCTGATCGCAAGATTCAGCGAGATGCGGAAGAGCCAGGTATACGGCGACGCCTCGCCGCGGAAGCTGTCAAGCTTGGCCAGGCCTCGCATGAACGCTTCCTGGGTGAGATCGCGCGCTTCTTCCCGATCGCCGACCACTCGCAGGATTGCGTTGAACAGGCGATCCTGATACGCCAGCACAAGCTGGCCGTAGGCCGGGCGGTCTCCGGTCTGAGCCTTGTGGAGCAATTCCAACTCGCGACGACCTGATTCTCCGGTTGTCTCCGGCCGATCCGTCTCGAGATGTGTTCCTGACAGGCTCGACATATTGGTAGACGCCGGCTGAGGAGAAAGGTTCCCCGCAATTTTTACCGCACTCACAGGTCCTCCGTGACCGGGATGTACGGGCTACTATGCCGTCAATAGTATGGGACGTCAATCCACGGGAAACAACATGCGCGTGATCGCGATTGGTTGCAGTCCCAAGAAAAGACCCGCCCCCGTGGTGACGGGGGCGGGCCGTGTGTCTGCAAGGCATGCCGACAAGGGCAGCCTCATTACCTGAAGAACGGAAGGAGAATCGTGTCGAGATCGATCTGCGGCTCGACGCCGGTCGTGCTCTTGCTGCCGGTGTTGGGGCTGGCCTGCTGCCAGACGTTATTCACCTGGGTGGTGGTGGCATCGGTGTAGAT
>JBEKVL010000145.1:0-10427 GCA_049514055.1 Tepidisphaeraceae bacterium
ACATCTTCTCCATGTTCGGCGAGCTCTTCGGCGCCGGCCTGGGCGGCGGACAACGAGGCCACCCCGGCGGCGCGCAGCGCGGCTATGACCTCGAAACCCAGGTCGAACTGACCTTTGAAGACATCGCCAAAGGCTGCAAGAAGACCATCGACTTCGAGCGCGAGGACCTCTGCGCCGATTGCCACGGCAGCGGCGCCAGGCCGGGATCATCGCCCGTCGCCTGCCCAACCTGCGGCGGCCAGGGGCGCGTGGCCCAGCAGGGCTTCGGCGGCATGTTCCGCATGGTCACCACCTGCCCGAGCTGCCGCGGCGCGGGCCGGGTTGTTCGCGATGCCTGCCACGCCTGCCGCGGCTCGGGACGCAAGCGCAGGAAGCACGTCGTTGATGTGCAGATCCCTCCGGGCGCGCGCGAGGGCCAGTCCGTCGTGCTCGGCGGTGAAGGTGAACCCGGCGCCAACGGCGGCCCACACGGCGACCTGCACGCCTACATCGTCATCAAGCAGCACGAACTGTTCCAGCGGCACAACAACGACCTCGTGTGCCAGATCCCCATCACCTTCACGCAGGCGGCCCTTGGCGCCAAGGTCGAGGTGCCAACCCTCTTCGGCAAAGAGGAGCTCGACATTCCGGCCGGCACCCAGCACGGCGAGGTCTTCAAGATCCGCAGCGTGGGCCTCCCCGATATCCGCAGCCAGCGCAAGGGTGACCAGCTCGTGCAGGTGCTCATCGAGGTGCCGAGGAAACTGACCGAAAGACAGAGACAACTCCTGCGCGAGTTCGCCGGCACCGATGATGTGACCGCGACCCCGCAGCGAAAGAGCTTTCTGGATAAGATCAAAGAGAAATTGACGGGAGAGCCGAAAGCGTAGGGTCCGCTTCAGCGGACGCGTTTCGGCATCTTCCGGCACAACCGCGTCCGCTGAAGCGGACCCTGCAGAAGAGCCATGAGCGAAAACGAACCCAAACAACCCGGAGACGATGGCGACGAGGAAATCCTCAGCGGCGCGGCCGCCGATTTCGGCGCGCAGATCGACGCCGACATCGAGAAACTCCACGCTGAGCGCGAGACCCTCTTCAATCAACTGGCCCGCGTGCAGGCCGACTTCAAGAACGCTCAGAAGCGGCTTGAGGCCGAGAAACTCCAGGCAATCCAGTTCGCCAACGCGAAACTCATCCAAAGCCTCATCCCGGCCTTCGACAACTTCGACCGGGCGCTGGAAACCGACGCGGCCACGACGGACGCGGCCGGCGTCCTCAAGGGGATGCAGATGGTTCACGATCACATCCTCAAGATCCTGTCGGAGAACGATGTCGAGGTCATCATTCCGCAACCCGGCACGCCGTTTGATCCGAACCTGCACCAGGCGCTGATGCAACAGCCGGACGACCGCTACGAGCAGGCCACGGTGGTGCAGGTGTACCAGCGGGGCTACTCCGTGCATGGCCGGATCCTGCGGCCGGCACAGGTGGTTGTCGGGAGGAAGGCGTGACGTGCGGTGGGCACTGCCCACCAATCACGCCGAGGTGAAAGAAACGACGGGCTGCGATGTAGGGTGGGCACTTGCCCACCAATCACGCCTGCGTCGAGCAAACGGTGGGCAGTGCCCACCCGGCGAGGTGCCCCATGCCAACCTATGAATACATCTGCGATGCCTGTGGATCGACGTTTGAGAAATTCCAGTCGATGACCTCCAAGCCGATCAAGCAATGCCCCGCCTGCGGCAACAAGAAGAAAGTCCGCCGGCTCATCAGCGCCGGCGCGGGACTGATCTTCAAAGGCAGCGGTTTCTACGCCACCGACTACCGTTCCAAGAGCTACTCCGACGCCGCCAAGGCCGATTCCGCCGGCGGCGCGACGAACACGGAGACCAAATCCGAAGGCAAGTCAGAGACGAAATCAGAAACCAAGTCGGAGACAAGATCGGAAGCCAAGTCCGAATCGACCACCCCATCCACAAAGAGCGAGAACAAACCGGTTGCGACTGCGAAAACGAAATGAGCGTTGCGGCTTGGACAGAGAACGTCTTTGGAATCTGAGATTTCAGATTTCAAATTTGAGATTGGCGATCTCAAATCTGAGATTTCAAATTCCAAATCTCAAATCCCCATGAAATGCCCCACCTGCAAACACGAAGTCGATCCGGCCACGCAGAGAGGCAGCCCCTTCCCGTTCTGCTCCGACCGCTGCAAGTTGATCGACCTCGGCCGCTGGATGGACGAGAAATACCAGATCCCGGCCGAGTATTCCGACGAAGACGAGCCCGCGGCAGATGACCTCCCGCCGTTGTCTTCGGATAAGTGATCACGGCTTTACCGCCGGCGCCTGCTCTGCTTCTTCCTGGATGATGATCGTCGGCCGGGCGGTGAACAGCGTCACCATGCCCGTCTCGGCATTCTTTCCCGCCGTCTTCGGCAACACCATCATCAGCGTCTGGCCATCCAGGATGGACAAGATCGAGTTGATCTCCTGCACATCCATCTCGGGTTTCTGCACCATCAGTTTCTCGCCGGCCGGAGCCTGATCCCACGGTTCTTCGCGCATCCGGCGGAACTCGGCCACACGCGGATGCAGTTTAACGGTGATGAACTTGCGGTCGGCGCTGACCGTCGGCTGAACCTCAACGTTGATGCCGTCGTTCACGTTGGCGGTCACGGGCACCCATTTCTCCTCGCCCGGTCTTCCCTCACGATAGCCGCTGATATACGCCCGCTCGCTCCCAACCGTCACGGTTCCGGCGCAGCCGTTGAACGTCGTCATCCGCGGCGATGTCAGCACAGTAGCATCCTTTGCGGCCTGTACTGCGGCAAGCACTGCCTTTAGCTTCACGTCATTAATGAACACGCCCGGACGGGTGGCGGGAATTTTCGTGTCGGCCAGCGGGCCGACCTTGTCGGCGACATCCAACTCAATGCCTGCGTCCTTTGCAATGGCGGCAAACTGGCCGCGCTGAATTTGAATGAAACGCACCTCGACCGACACCTGGATCGACCTGGACTCGCGGAGTTTGTCGAGCAGTCCGGCGATCTCCTGTTGGTTCTCGCGCGTCTGGGTGATCACAAACTGCCCGTTGAGGAAACTCAGTTGCCCGGTCTTTCCGCCATTGTCGGTCCACGACTCGCGATCGACGGTCTCCTTGATCAGATTGCTGATGTCCTTCGCCATTCGCTCGTCAAGTTTGACGGTCTTTGCGTCTTCCTTGACGGCCGCGCCGCCGGCCGCCGGAGTCGCGACAACCGACAGATCGACAAGCAGGTCGCGGATATCGTAGACGATCGTCTGGCGATGGTTTTGGGCAATATCCTCGACCGTGGAGATGACAAGCGCACGGTCATCAAAGGTGTACGCCAGTCTGACCTTGCCGCCGCTGACATTTGCGAGAATCTCGCTCAACGCCTTGCCGAATTTGATATCGCGCAGGCGAACCGTGACCGGCGCGGCCTTCTTGATGCCGGCCGCCTCGATTGCCTTCCAGTTCACGGTGATGTTGGCCCCGCTGACATCACGCAGGAAGTCGACCACCTCCTCCAGTGCAATGCCGTCAAAACGCAACTCCTGCAGTCGCTTGCCCCCAAGTTGGTCTTCCACCCATCGCGTGTTCGTATTGTCCGCCACCACCGCCTTGCCAGGAAGAGTCGCCGGCCGCGTCACGGGCGCGGGCTTGGCATCCTCCGCACGCGTGAACCCCGCCAGCGTCAGCCCCACAACCAGCACGCCGCCCAGCATCGTCCGCATCAACGACCGCCGATTGCCAGAGAGAATCATGCTCAGTCTCCTTCGCAAATCCGACCGCTCGGCCAGCATTCCAACGGCTCCGGCTCGGGCCGCGGGCCGGGCCAGAGTTTCGATCAGATCCACCAGCGTCCGGCCATACGCTTCGCGTTCCTGCTCGCGGCCATGGTTGAGCACCATCGCATCGCGCAAGACCTCGCGTTCGGTTCGAAATCGCCACGCCGCCAGCCAGGCCAGCGGATTGAACCAGTGCAGGCAGACGAGCGCGAGAATTCCCCAGTCAATCCAACGATCATGCCGCTTGAGATGGGCCAGTTCGTGCAGGATCACATGCCGCCACTGCCGCGGCGAAAGCCGCCCGGCCAGGCCGAGAGGCATGACGATGGTCGGCCGAATGATGCCCGCGAGAGCGGGACCGTCCACAAGCGCCGACTCGACAATTGCCGGCGTACGTACGCGCATCTCTCGCGCACAATCCACAACCAGGCGCAGAACGGCCGCGTCGGTCGGAGTCTGCCCGCGACGCAGACGACGCAGCAGTCGGCGATAGGAGACAATCGCCGCCAGCATCAGCCCGGCAGCGACGCCGGCCCACGCGCCGGCAAGCAGAATGGGCCAGCGCGGCACACGCGGCCGCACCGGCCCGGCCGCGACAGGCTCGCTTGTCCGAGGCAAGTCCATGCCGCCGAGATGCACTTCCCATTTGAGATCCCCGGAGGTCGGCGGCACGTTCGCCGCGCCGGCCTGTCCCTGTGCCGACTGCGGCAGCAGCAACATCGGGCTCCAGCGCACAGCAGGCAACACCGGCATCGCCAGGCGCAGCAGCACCAGCCCCCACAGCATATACCGGACTCCGGCCGATAATCGCCGGCCCAGCATCAGGACCAGTGCGTAAACCACCATGGCAAGCACGCCGGCATGCAGCGTCGTCCGTGCCAGGTGCGTCAGCCACAACTCCGCATGGGTGAGCAATGAAGTCATCGGTCACTTCTCCTTGCCGGAGAGCATCCGTTTGAGTTCGGCGATTTCCTCGGCCGAGAGCTGCGAACTGCGCACAAAGTAGCTCAGCATCGGCCCGGCCGCCCCGCCAAAGACGCGATCGAGGAATGAACGGCTTTCGGCCTTGAGACACTGCTCCATCGGCACCCGGGCGCGGTAGAGATATCGCTTGCCATCCTCCGCGTACGCCAGCGCTCCCTTCCGCACCAGCCGGCCGAGCATCGTCTTGACCGTACGCGGGTTCCAGTCGTGCCGGCCGGCCAGACGCTCGACAACCTCGCCGGCCGTGACCGGCCTGGAGGCCTCCCAGACCACGCGCATCACGCTCCACTCCGCATCCGAAATCGCAGGAACTTTGGCCATATCCAACTTCCTCTGATTACCGATGTAATCTATTACAGGTGTAATCGGATGTCAAGAGGTCGGGGCATATCTGTACATCCATTGCGGGCAATTGCCTGTCGTGGGGCCGATGCCCTCGTCGGTCGCCTGCGAACAATCGGGGAAGGCCGACGAGGCCGTCGGCCCCACTTATAGCCAACCCGCCACTTTATACCCCCTGCCCGCTTGAAGCCGCCGCGCCCACCGATATAGTGATGCCCGTGAGTGCATCGCTCTGCACCGTTTCCTGCCAAAGGAGGTGCGCCGATGACCGTTCAATGGCTCCTGAAGTGGTGGAATCTCATCTTCGTTCTGCCGTCACTGCTCGCGTTGCTCTATATGGGCCTCTGCGTGCTGACCGGCATCGGCACCGGCGACGGCGATGCCGACGTCAGCGCCGATGCTGACGCTGATGCCGATATGGATGCCGACGCCGACATGGACGCGGACGCGGATGTCGACGCCGATGCCGATGTCGCCGGCGACACCGATGTGTCCGCGGACGCAGATGCGGACGCTGACGCAGACGCCGATGCTGACGCTGATGCGGACGCAGATGGCGACAGTGACCAGGATGCCGACGCTTCCCACGAGACCTCCGCATCCCCATCCACGGCCGTCCTGAGCTGGCTCGGCGCGGGCAAAGTCCCGCTCAGCCTGCTCGTAGGCGTGCTGTTTCTGACCTGGGGCATCATCGGCTTCGGCGCCAACGTCATCCTGCGCCCGCCCGAAAAACCCGGCTGGCAGCAGGCGCCCGCGCCCGCAATGTCGATCCCGCTGGCCGCCGTCGGCGCGCTGCTGGCGACATCCGGCTTCTCGCGGATTCTCGCGAAAGTCATCCCGCTGCGCGGAACCTCGGCCCATCGCCGCCACGAATTGCTCGGGCTCGTCGGCGAGGCCATCCTGCCCATCGGCCACGAGTTCGGCATGGCCGCCATCCGCGACGAAGGCGGCGAGCCGTATCAGGTTGCGTGTCGCGTCGACGCCAGTGCCCCTCAGATCGAGAAGGGCACGCGCGTCCGACTGGTTGGATACAACGCCCGGCAGCGGATGTTCCTCGTCGTTCCGGAACCGCCGCCGAAGCAATAGAAACCGCTAACGAAAGGGAGGACTGTCATGGTTATCTTCTTCATGTTTCTCGTCGGTGCCGCGATGGCCGTCGGTGCCTGGGTTCCGCCCGGTTGGGATCCCATGGCCCGCTGGATCGTCTCCGGCTTCGGCGCCATCGTCGCCCTGGTCGCGGCGTTCGCCTCGCTCGTCTCCAAGTTCTACCGCAAGGCATCCGCCAACATGGCCTTCGTCCGCACCGGCAGCGGCGGCGCCCAGGTCATCAAAGACGGCGGCATGCTCGTCTTCCCCGTCATCCACCAGGTCGTCCCCGTCTCCCTGGAAACCATGCGCCTCAACGTCGAGCGCATCGGCACCCACGCCCTGATCACCAAGGACAACCTCCGCGTCGACCTGTCGGCCGAGTTCTATATCAAGGTGCAGGCCAACACCGACGACATCCTTCAGGCCGCCCGATCGCTCGGAGGCCGTAACGTCCAGCCGCAGGCCGTCAGCGAACTCGTGCAGGAAAAGCTCGTCAGCGCCCTGCGGACGGTCGCGGCTACCAAAGACCTCGTCGAACTGCACGCCAAGCGCGATGAGTTCGCCAGTGCCGTGCAGGCCATCGTCACCCACGACCTGGCCAGCAACGGCCTGACGCTCGAATCGGTCACCATCTCCAGCCTCGACCAGACCGACCCCACGCAGCTTCAGTCGCAGAACGTCTTCGACGCCCAGGGCCTGCGGAAGATCGCCGAGATCACTCAGAAGGCCCGCATCGAACGCAACGAGATCGAGCGCGAGGCCGAGCAGGCCGTCGTCGGCAAGAACGTCTCCACGAAGAAGAAAGTGCTCGACATGGAGCGCGATCAGGCCGAGTTCGAGGCCGACCAGAAGATGAAGGTCGCCAACGTCCGCGCCGCCCGCGAGCGCGAGGTGGCCGAATTCAAACTCGCCCAGGACGAGGCTGTCGCCCGCCGCGACATCGAGAAGATGCAGGCCATCGAGACCACCGAGGTCAATCGCACGCTGGCCGTCGAACAGGCCCAGATCGCCAAGAAGATCGCCCTGGTCACCAAGCAGCGCGAGCAGGAAACCACCGAGATCCAGAAGAAACAGACGGTGGAAGTGGCCGAGCGGGCCAAGGAAGTCGCCGTTGCCCAGAAGGAACAGGAACGCGCCGCCGCCCAGGCCGAGATGCTTACGGCCGAGGCCCAGCGCGAGCAGGCCAAGCAGCAGGTGCTCACCGTGCAGGTCACCAGCGAGGCTTCCCGCGAGGCCGAAAAGAAGCTGATCGCGGCCAAGCAGGTCATCGCGGAAAACAAGATCCGCCAGGAAACCGGCGCCGACGTGGTGGCCTATGCCAAGGTCAAGGAAGCCGAAGGCGAACGCAAGGCGGCCGACCTGCAATACGAAGCCAAGCTCCGTCTGGCCGAGGGCGATTCGCAGTCGAGCATCAAGCGTGCCGAGGGCGAGAAGGCCCTCAAGATGGTCGATGTCACCGTCGAACGCGAACGCGTGAACGTCGAGCAGGCCCGCGTCGAAGTCGAGCGCCAGAGCCTGGCCAACAAGCAGGAGTTCGAGGAAGCCGCGCTCAAGTTCGAGCTCGACAAGCTGCGGATCATGGCCGACCGCGACGCCCGTATTCAGGTCGCCCAGGCGATGGGCAGCATGTTGGGCAAGGCCAACATGCAGATTTTCGGCGACCCCGAAACGATGGCGAGGATGTCCGAGCGGTTCATCAGAGCCGCCAGCTACGGCCAGGCCGCCGAAGGACTGGTGACCAACCTGTCGCCGGAGGTCAAAGGGTTGTTGTCGCGGTTCGGCGTGAACCTGGACGCCAAGCCCGCCGCCGCGGTTGTGGCAGCGAAGCCGGTTGAGCAAGCGGAAGAGCCGAAGGTTGTGGAGCCGAAGAAGCGTGGATAGTGCGGCGGCGGAATGACGAAATTCGAAATTCGAATTGCACGAGTTAAATTCGAATCGGAAATGCGGCAATGAGCAGAACGGCGACGGCGATTTGTGTTTGGTCCTTCGAATTTAATTCGTAATTCGAATTTCGAGTTTCGAATTTCAGTCCCGGGCTTCGGTTCTCGATCATCGTCCCGTACGCAAGAGGCAACCCTATGTCGTGGACTCTCCGAGGTGACCTAGAGCTTTTCGGCATTCACCTGCCCGACACGCTGCCCATCGACGACTGGGCGGCGAAGCTGACGGGCCACCCCTGCACCAACAGCGCCACGCTCGTCGTCCTCTCGGCCATCGCCTTCCTCAAGGCCGAGAAGGGCCACAACCCCAAGGTCAACGACATCTACGACGCCCTGGTCTACACGTCGACCTGCCTGTCCGTCGGTTACGGCGACATCTTCGCCCGCACGTCCGCCGGCAAGGTCATCGGCACCGCCCTGATGACCATCGGCCCCGCCCTCGCCGCCCGCACTCTCGACGGCCCCGCCGCCCACCCGACCGATGACGTCCATGCCGAAATCCTGGCCACGCTCAAACAGATATTGGCCAAGCTGGACAAGGAATCGGAACCAGCCGCATGATGCCCCTCTGTGGTGGCACGGGCTTCCAGCCCGTGGCTGCGGTACACCGCGGCATCAACTCTCTCATCAGGAAATGTGAACGAAGTGCGACGTAGCTGATCGCATGGCCGAAACGCTTCCGCGAACACAACGCCATTCTGTTTATTGCCCTGGCTTACCGTTTACGCAGTATGTGCCCGTCGCAAATGAATTCGACTTCGATGCCGATGACCCTCCGACCTGCCTTCAGTGCAAATACCGGAAATGTTCCATCGCCGAAGCCGGATTGGCACACCGCGAAGCGCACACTCCGGCAACCGAACTTCAGATGCACAATCTCGCCAAAGCGGCCCATCATTTCACCGGTGAGTTCAGCAAGGTCGTCTTCATCATCGTCCGTAAGCGTGGCTCGAATTGCATCGAGATCTGCGATAGCGACAGCGCCAAAGTCCACGGATACTTGGCCAATCTGCGGCCCGAAAGACGGCTTCGCTCCTGCATCGCGGGCTCGAACTCGGGATAGGCATAGGCTGCCATTAAAGTCGATGAGTCTCGCCTCGACCAGATGGTCGCCGATAGGCACGCGAACACACACAGCATCCGGCCCTGGGATCGCGCCCAGATCGGCAACGGATATTCTGCCCGAAATGATGGGCAATTTCCCCACCGAATACCATTGCGGCCGTTCACGGCCCACCACGCCGTTGCCGGGGTAGACACCAGTATCTTTTCGCATTGCGGTAGCAAGTCGCATTCCTCGTACCTCAGCCTGGACCATTTGACCGATTACCTTCGGCGCGATACCCGCTTCACGGCCGCGAGCAACTGCATGTAGTCTGCTGGAAGACCGTCTTGCGGTTCGTCCGCCAGCGGAACCTCCGTCCCCGCAAGCCTCGCGAGATCACGGGACAACAGAGTATTCTCAAAGACATCGGCTCTGCACAACGCCGCATAATCCAACAGCAGAAATACTGCACGACCCGGCCAGTACCGTCTCAGAAGATACCACTCGTCGGCACCTGCAGGGTACAGCAGGCATCCACACTGCGGACACAACGAGGAGGCAGTTCCATCGGTGTCCCGCAGACAACCGACGATTTGTTTCGCAACGAGATATGCGTGCGTATTGTGAGCGTAGCCGTTGCTGCCACGAATCGGAAAGAAATGGCACGATCGACGCATCCCCCGGCGGCCGATCAAGTCAATCAACTCATGACTCATCACAACTCCGCTGTGCAGCCACGAGACGTGGCCGGCATGCGTGTTCATGTGTTCATCATTGTCGACAACGACCTCTCCGAATCCCTCAATCCGATCGTAGTTCACGCGAGAACACTTCTTGCACACAAATCCGTTCTTCGTCTGCCGCCGCAGCCATGGTTGATCGGCAACCCAACCAAATCGGCCCGTCGAAGCGAGATTGTAGACGTATTGCCGTGGATGTTTGGCAACGTGTTGCATGAGACAGTTTGGAATCCTATCGCGTTCTTCATGACAATCAACGAGGAATACGAGGGGACGCGAATCCACGGGTCCATGACCCTTTCGGCGTAATCCCCGCCCCGTCATCAGGACCGGCGTCCGCACTGGCCTTCCTGCCGCGTAACCAGCGGCACAAACACAACTTGCAATCCGCCAGCCGTGGCCAATGATCACATTAAAACACCAATAAGCCACAACTGACATCGCGGCTTGACAATCCTTCTTTCCGGCCTTGCACGCCATAACCCCCTGATTCCTCACAA
>JBEKVL010000146.1:0-10411 GCA_049514055.1 Tepidisphaeraceae bacterium
CCTCCAGGCCATCGACTCCGGCGACCCCAAAGCCGCGAGCGAATTGTTGCCGCTGGCGTACGAAGAACTGCGCAAGCTGGCCGGGCAGCGTATGGCCGGTGAATCGCCTGACCACACGCTCCAACCAACCGCCCTGGTCCATGAGGCCTACCTCCGGCTCGTCGGCAAAGATGGTCCCGGCTGGCAGAATCGTGGCCACTTTTTCGCCGCGGCGGCCGAGGCGATGCGGCGGATCCTTATCGAAAGCGCGCGGCGCAAGGGGCGGGTTCGACACGGTGGCGGGCGGGAGAAGAGGGAGTTGACGGACCAGATGCTCGCTGGCCTGGACGAGCGCGTCGACCTGCTGGTGCTCGACGAGGCCCTGGCCAAACTGGAGCAGGAGGACGCGGCCAAGGCGAAGCTGGTCAGGCTCCGGTTCTTTGCCGGCCTGTCGGTGGAGCAGGCGGCCGCCATCCTGGGCATATCACGGGCCACCGCCGACCGCTGGTGGACTTACGCCCGTGCATTTCTCTACTGCGAGATGCGGGGCGACCGCGGGTAGCCCGCCGACAAACTCGACTTGCTTCTACGCCCCAGCGAGCCGGCCGCCCGCCGGACCACAGACCTGTTTGAAATCTGGTCCGGGCAGATCGTCCTCGAAGGCGTCAAAGTGAATTTGCCACCCGGTCCCCGGACTCAGCCCGCGTCCAGAACAAATTGAGGGACTTGTCTGCCGCACCAGGGCCATATGATTGGGGCAGCGCACTGGCCCGCCCGTCGCCTGTTCACGATGATCTCGGCGTTGTCCCTGTTGCTGTGCGTGGGGGGCGGCTGTCGGGAGAATGGAGGAGTCATGCTTGGAACTGCGGATTTGATCGCGTTCGTGCCGACACGTGATCCCCAACGATCGCGCCGTTTCTACGAGCAAACGCTGGGGCTGGAGTTCGTCAGTGAGGACCCATTCGCGCTCGTGTTCAGGGCGCACGGCGTGATGCTCCGCATCGCCAACGTCTCAACTGTGAAGGACTTCAAACCCGCTCCGTTCTCGATTCTGGGTTGGTGCGTTTCCAGCGCGGAGAGCACCGTGCGCGCACTTGGCGAGAAGGGGATCGCGTTCGAGCGGTATCCAGGGATGCATCAGAACGCCTTGGGGATCTGGCATTCCCCGAGCGGCGCGCAGGTGGCGTGGTTCAAGGATCCCGACGGTAACCTTCTATCCATCACCGAGATTTGAATCCGGATTCCACGGCCACCGGCCAGGGTCCCTGATCCGAGCGCAGGACAAAACGCCCGACCGGAGTGGCGATACCACGGGGACTGGATCACCGCCCGCCACCGCCCCGTGAACGCAGCCCGGCAACCGTACCAGGGCCGTATGATTGGGCAGTGCACCGGCCCGCCCGTCACATGTTCACGATCATCTCGGCGCTGTCCCTGCTGTTGTGCGGGGCGGCGTGCGGGCTGTGGGTGCGAAGCTACTGGTTGTCGGATCGGCTCTCCTGGCATACCAACCGCGGCTGGAGAACGGCCTACTCGGCGGAGGGCTACGTCGCGGTCAGCTTGTACTTTGGCGATTTGTCGGGCCGGTCCCCGGACTTCTACGGGCCCAGGTACGAACGCGGCGACATCGGCTGGCCGGGAAACTACCTGCTGGATCTGGATCCCGATATTGGCGACACGCGCATCACCCGGAAATGGGGCGGCTTTGCGTGGTACGCGATCCGCAAGCCCGGCGGAGGCATCCGGTTTGCGCAGGCCGTCGTCCCCTGCTGGTGCATCGCGGCGGCCACGGCGGTCCTGCCGCTGGCGTGGACGACATCCTGGTGGTGGTCCCGCATCCGCGTCCGCCGGCGGAATCGCCTGGGCCTTTGCCCCGCCTGCGGCTACGACCTTCGTGCCAGCAAACACCGATGTCCGGAATGCGGCACCCCTATCCCAGCCAATCACGTCAGATCCACCATGCCCTGACCGGGCATTACGGCCTGACCGCAGTCTCTTCCAGCGTCACATTGTTCTGCTTGCTGTTGCGGCCCTGCTTGCGGACGATCTCAAACAACAGGTCGGCCTTCCTGGCCGGCTCGACGCCTGCCGTGAACTGGACGGTCTGATAGTCGAAGAGCGTCGGCTTGAGTTGGCTGCGAAACACGATGTGCCCAGGGAATGACCGGCGGACTTCAACCTCGATCGGCTTGGCGGTGTAATTGCGAACCCGCTGGGTGAAGACCTCGTGGTCGTTCCAGCCGACGACACTGGAGTTGACCTCGATCTGCACGCCGCCGCCGACCTGCCGGAAGATGTTCGTGCCGTTCACCTGCATCCAAATTTCATCACGCGACGCCCGGAGTTTCACCAGCTCAAAGATCACGTTCGGATCCCGGCCGAGGTTCAACTCGATCTTGTCGCCGATTGGCACGTACTTCACGGTCTGCTCGGTCAGATACGACAAACCGTCCCGGCCATTGTCCCGGAAGACCCGCACGACGCCATTGGGCAAAGGCGTCGTGCCCAGCTTCGATTCCTTGTCGTTGGTCAGCAGGTACATGCGGACAAGCTGGTCGCCGTACTCGACCGGGCGATAGCGGTACTGGATTTTGAAGCCGACGTCCTTGCCCTCGAACGATCGCATGCGTTTGGACCAGCCATTGTTGATCGTCTCCGTGCCCTCGATGGTGTAGATGAAGTATTCGCTGAGGCCCTCCTTGATAATCTTCTTGGGTTTCAGGGGCTGAGTTGCCAGGCCATCGAAGAAGGAGTCGACTGTTTCGGCTTCAAGGATGACTTTCTTGGCGGCATCTTCCTTGAATCGGGCCAACTCCACGGCAGGGAGTTTCCTGGTTTCGGTCACCGGGATCCGTGCCAACTGGGCAATCTTCTCCACCAGATTGATCGTGCCCACGACCAGCCGCACCTGGGCATCCTCGTATTCCTCGCCCGAACGGTTGTAGACCCGGACAAACCCCTCCACGCTCAACTGCTTCTCGTCTTTGTCCGCGATGCACAGGTAATCCGCCGACCAGGTGATGCCGCTGGTGAAATACGTGATCTCGATCGTCGCCTCGCCGTCGATCTCGCTCTGCACATTCCAGTAGAGCATCTGCGGTTTGTCGTGCGGGAAGGTCGTGTCCAGGACGTCCAGCTTGTCGGCGGACGTCAGGAACTGCAACCGAACAGACGTCGGGTCGATCAGCGTGTTGGCCCAGGAGAACTGGAGCGGGTTGATGCCCCGCTTGAAGGTGACCGTGCGGGTTTCGCGGACAAGGGTGAGGTCTTCGCTGTTGTAAATGGTGAGCTGGACCGTGTTCCGCTTGGGGACCGTCGAGAGGTCCACGTTGCGGGCGAATGAGGTGAGAGCACTGCCCAGGATAATGGCCAGGAAGACGATGCGTTGAACGTCAGGCACGCGGCTACTCCTTCAAAGCGGGTCAATCTCGGGCAGGACGAAACGGCCACGCACAACCTGCCCCACCTCTTTGATGCGTGGGCAGGGGCAATGTTTCCGGCGTGTCTTCAAGTTGCCATCCGGCTTGGCACCGCCACGCCGCGGTAATAACGTCCAGCCGGCCGCGGCGATGCCCTGCCAGTTTCGCCGCTCATAATCTGGAGAGGAACTGGCGATTTGACGGGCTGTGGTCCATTACTCAGAGTTTGTGAAACAACTGAAAAAACGACTCGAAAAACCGCATTTTCAGGCGAATATCGAGGGTCGAAATCGATTTATTCACAGGCTCTCAGCTCGACTTTTGCCCTGTTCTGCGGTCAGGTCTGGCGACATAACTCGTCCAGCAGCATGGCGCGGAAACGGGCCGGGAGTTTTGACACGACCGTATGAAACATCGCCTGTTTCAAAATCGTCTGGCACCACAGCAGTCGGCGGATCGTTTGTATCGCGTCGCCGAAAGTTGGCTCCGCCCGCGTATGCCACGCGGCCTGGCGCGCCGGGACGTTTCGGCCATGCGTCAGTCGCTGGAACAACAGACTCACCACGCTGAACAATCCCAGCAGGCACGGGGCCGTCCGCAGCACGCTGTTCTTGCACCAGCTTCGCGGGGTCGCGAAGCCCAGATGCGTGCGAACCTCTTGAAACGTCACCTCGATGCTCCAGCGGCCGGTGTAGAGGCTGACCATCTGGTCCGGCTTCATCCCCGGATCGGTCGAATAGAAGTATTCATCCCGGTGCGTGCCATCCAGGTCGTGAACGAACACCCAGCGTACCGGCACGAGTCCCTCCCTGCCCTTGTACCAATGCCCGGTTTCAGAAACCAGTTCCACGCGCCGCTTCTTGCCGCCGTACCAGTCAACCGTTGCCCGCCGGCGTGCGGCCTTCTCGACCACCGACTCGGGGACCGGCAGCTTGCGCCCCCGGGTTCGCGGCCGGCCCGCTTTCCTCACGGTTCGAGCCGCGGGCCGGGCATAGAGGTTGGCCTTGCGGTGGAAGCGGCTGACCAGGGTCACCTGCCGGCCATGACGGTGGCAGAACCAGGCGAGTTGGTGGCTGGCGTATCCGCCATCGCCCACCAGGATGAACTTTCGCCGGGGGAACCAGTGGATCAGCGTGGCCACCAGTTGCCTGGCCAGATGGATCGGCGTCTTGTGTCGCCGGCCCTCGGACTTGTTCAATTCCTCCGGCCGATACAACGCACAGAGGACCGGCAAGGCCCAGGGCCGGGTGGCGAAGGGGAACTTCACATTGATGGTCAGCACCACCCATTTGTGTCCCCAGACCCAGACCATGTGGCTGTGGGTGGAACGGCAGGCGTCGTGGTGCTTGCCTTTGCCGTAGACCCGCTTGCCCTTGTGCTGGGGATTGGTGTCGTCGACGGGAATGGCCACAGGCTGGTCCGCCGGGATCAGTTCGAGGACCAGGGTGGCCAGCACCTTGCCCAGCGGAAACGGCGACCAGCGGGCACGGCAGAGGACGCGATGGAAATCGCTCCAGTGGCCCTCGGCCAGCGGACCCAGGGTGCGGAGCAGGGCCGTGACCGTGTGTCGCCCTCGGGTGAGGATGGCGCCGACCATGAGCAGCAGGAAACGCGGGAAGGTTGCGCGAGTAAAGGCTACAGAGAAGGCGCCGAGCACCGGCGCGGCCGCGGGAGGAAGCAAGAACATGTCGGACTCCTTTCCGATTCGCAGACCAACTATCCGCGATCATCGGCAGGAGTCCGATTCCTTTTGTAGTGTCGGGCGGAGAATTCCCCATTCAGAAAGGCAAAAGTCGAGCTCAGCACTTGCAATGCTGCCGAGAAACGTGCCGCTCTTGTTCTGAGCGGAACTTTTGCCTTCGTCGGCTGGTCTCGTTCTCAAGATGCCCTGGATCTTGGAGACGATCCATGCCCGGATCACTCGTCGTCACCACCGTCGCGCAGGTGCAGATCGTCATCGCAGCGTATTGGCGGCCACAGCAGGTCGAGTTGTCCACTCCATTCTGCAGGAACTACTGCAACTCAGAGGTATCGAAGATGCGGGAGCACAACAGATTAACACGGCGGTACAAGCTTCCATTGATCAGGGTTCGCATGGACGGATAAAGTCGGCGGCAGCAAGCCCACGGAATTCTCGTTATGTTTGGCGACGGCAGTGATATGATACCGCACTGGTTCGGACGCACTTGAACTGCTGTGAAGTGGCTGCCACCGTCGGGACGGCGCGGGCTTCTCTGCAGGAGATCGCTGTGAACACTTCAGGACGACCGGTCGGCAAACGAAACTGTATAGCGAGCTACGGCGTGGATGGAGGGGTTTACGATCACCGTCGGCAGCAACGGCAGGCACCGAGACGGCAAACTGCATTGATGGCATCATGAAGCATTGACGGAGCGACCCGATCGCTCCAGGGAGCATTTCCATGAAACGACCATTTCCGGCCCTGAAAAGGTCCAGCCGATCCTCGTTACGTCCTCAATGCGAGCAACTCGAAGACCGATGCCTATTGAGCGTCCAGTTCACCATCGACCCGCTGCAAAACGTTGAACCCATCTCCCGGTACATTTACGGCGTCAACCAGACCTTGAACGGGTATTCGAACTACACGTACGAGCGACTGGGAGGCGATTTAACGACGGCTTGGAATTGGGAGAATGGCGACAGCAACGCCGGCAAGGATTACTACTACCAGAATGAAAGTCTCAGCTACTTCACCGGCGGCACTGATGGCCCCGGCGGCGCGGCCATCCCCGTTCTTAATGGCGACTCTGCCCAGAACGCCGCCACCTTGCTCACTGTTCCCATCAACGGCTATGTCGCCGTGAACCAAGCCAATGACGATGTCCTGAGCAATCCGGTCACGACGGTTACCGGCCCGGTTAGCACCACGGCCACCGTCATCCCAGTCACCAGCGCCGCCGCCATTCCCAACACGCCATACTACATCGTCATCGATGGCGAAGAAATGGAAGTCACCAGCGTCGACCTAACGCACAATGACCTCACGGTGACCAGGGAGATCAGTGGCGGGACTGCCGCGCCCCAGGTGAATGACCCGGTCTATCTTTCCCCGGATGTGAGGAACAGCGGAGCGAACTACTTGCAGACTCAGTTCGTGCAGGAACTGCCGTTCAAGCCCGGCGCTCCAGGTTCCTTCACGCTCACGCCCAGCCCCGGCGGTCAAGACGTCTACGCGGACGAATTCGTCAACTGGGTCAACACCATGTATCCCTATGGCCAAACCAGCCCGACCGCCCCCATCTGGTTCCAGTTGGACAACGAGCCGGACCTCTGGAACTCCACGCATACCGAGATTCAACCGACCCCGGTAACCTACGCCGAGCTGCTGCGGGATAGCATCGCGTACTCCGAGGCCATCAAGTCCGTCGAACCGAACGCCCTCGTTTTCGGACCGGCCAGCTACGGCTGGGAAGGATACACCTCGCTGCAAAACGCGCCGGATGCCGCCGGCCGCAACTGGCTGGAGTATTATCTCCAGCAGATGCAGCAAGCCTCGGCCACTACCGGGGAGCGTCTTCTCGACGCGCTCGATGTCCACTTCTACACCTCAACGCCGGACGATCCGGCCGACATCCTGCAGGCGCCGCGCTCGCTGTGGGATCCGACCTACATGGAGAATAGCTGGATCGCCCAGAGCATTCCCGGGGCGATCGAGCTGCTGCCGCGGTTGCAAGCGGATATCAACCAGTATTATCCCGGAACCAAGCTGTCGATCAGCGAGTACAACTACGGCGGCGGCGATGCGATTTCCGGCGCGATTGCCGAGGCCGACGCCCTGGGGATCTTCGGCACGCAGGGCGTGTACGCCGCCTCCGAGTGGCAGATGTCCTCCAACGAATCCTACATCGCGGCCGCGTTCAACATGTATCGGGACTTCGACGGCAACGACGGCACCTTCGGCGACACTTCCGTTTCGGCCGGCACCAGCGACACCACCGACAGTTCCATTTATGCCAGCGTGGACTCGTCCAACAGCAACGTGATGACCCTCGTTGCCATCAACAAGAGCACCCAACCTCTGACTGCGACCATGCAGCTGGATGATGTTCAGCCGGGCGCAACGGCCGCCATTTACCAGTTGACCGGCGCCTCCTCGACGCCGCAGTACATCGGCACGGTTACCATCTCCGATCCCGCCGACTTCACTTACGCGATGCCGGGCTCCAGCGTCACGACGATCCGTATTGTCTCGCCGGGCGGTCAGAGCAGCGCCCCGACCGTAGCCACGGCGGCACAGGCGTCGCCGTCTTCCGTCACCGGGGTCAGTACCAACCTGAGCGTCTTGGGCGCAGACGCCAACGGGGCGTCGAACCTGACTTACACATGGATCGCCACCACGGCGCCGGGGCTTGTCATATTCTCGGTCAACGGCACCAACGCTGCCCAGGACACCGTCGCCACGTTCACGGCGGCCGGCACTTATTCCCTCCTGGTGACGATCACCAATGCCGCCGGCTATTTCGCCACCAGCAGCGTCAGTGTCACGGTCGATGCGACACTGACCAACATCATGGTGAACCCCTCCGATCCGACGACAACCTTGAATGGAGAACAGCAGTTCACGGCGTCAGGCACCGACCAGTTTGGCAACGCGCTCAGTAACTCGCCGGGTTATTCCTGGTCGGCCAGCGCCGGCTCCATCAGCAGCACGGGCGTATTCACAGCCCCTGCCGCGGTAGGGAGTGTCACGATCACCGCATCCGTCGCCGGCGTGCAGGGCGGCACCTCCGTCTCCGTGGTCAGCCCGACGACAATCACGGTCAGCGCCGCGACCGACGCCGCGCTGCGAGACGCCATTACCTCCGCCGACACGGGCGCTGCGAATGGAGACGCGGCGACCATTCTCTTCGCCGCCAGCCTGGCTGGCGACACCATCAAACTGCTAGGTTCCGCACCGCTGGAGCTGAAGGCCGGGACCGGCGTGGTAACGATCGATGGAGGCGGTCTGATCACTCTTAGCGGCGACGGCAATTCCCAGGTCTTCCAGATCGACAGCGGCGCCAACGCCACGCTGGACGGATTGACCATCGAGGACGGCAATGCGGGCAGCGGCGGCGGCATCGCCAACGCGGGCGCCCTGACGGTCGTCAACTGCACTCTCACCAACAACACCGCCGGCGCCTCGGGAGGCGGCATCGACAACACGGGAAGTCTGACCGTGACGAACATCACTCTTACGGGGAACTCCGCCGGCACCGGTGGCGGCGGCATCGATAACGAGCAAGCTGGCACGCTGTCCGTGACCAACGCGACCTGCTCCAGCAACTCGGCTCCAACCGGCGCCGGCATCGACAACGCCGGCACCCTCATGATCCTGGATGCCGTCTGCGATGGGAACACCGCAGGCGGCACCACCGGCATTGGCGGCGGGATCGGCAACTCGGGCACGCTGACGCTGATCGATTCCACCCTCACCGACAACTCCTCGTCGAGCGCGGCCGGCGGTATCTACAATGCCGGCCTGATGACCGTGACGGGTTGCACCATCGACGACAACACCGGTTCCTATATCGCCGGCGGCATTAACAACGTCGGCACCATGACCGTAACCAACTGCACCCTCGCCGGCAACTACGCCTATCTGGGCGGAGGCATCTATAACGGCAACTATTATGGCTCGTCCGGCAACTTGACACTGAGCAACGACACGATCACGAGCAACTTCGCCAACTACGGCGCCGGCGGCGGCATCTACATGGCGAACGGCACCTATAGTACAACGGGCGGCAGCACACTCACCCTGTTCAACACCCTTGTCGCCGGCAACTTCGCCTCCGGCAACAGCAGTGACCCACTCAGCACTCCTGTCCTCCCCTTCGGCCCGGACATCCAGGTCTATAGCGGCACCGTCAGCGGCTCGCACAACCTGATCGGAGACGGCCAGGGCCTGACTGGCATCAGCAACGCCGACGCCGGCCACACTCAAGTCGGCACCCCCTCGGCCCCCATCAATGCGCTGCTGGCCGTGCCGATCGGCAACCTCGGCTTCACGCAGATCCTCACCTCTCCGATCGTTGCGTTCAATCAATCCCAGATCCCGCTGGCGGATAACGGCGGTCCCACGCAGACGATCGTCCTGCTCGACGGCAGTCCCGCGAGCGGCGCTGGCGGCGCGATCACCACCATCACCGGACCGATCATCGGCGGCCCCGACTCGATCCCTGTCGCTGACGCCGCGGCCATCGCCAGCACCCCGGGCCAATACTTCATCCGCGTCGGCGGTGAAGAGATGGAAGTCACCAACGTCAATCTCGCCAACAATGTCCTCACGGTGTCACGCGCGATCAATGGCGTGACGGCCACGCTTCACTCCAACGACCCCGTGTATCTGTATGATGACCAGCGCGGCTTCACGCGTGCTCTTCCCTCGGATATCGGTGCCTCCCAGTCCGGTGCGGCGGCCACCACCGCGCCGACCATCACCAGCGTCAGTCCGGCGGTGGCAACGGCGGCGGGCGACACCCAGGTGACCATCTCGGGCGTCAATCTGGCCGGCACCACGGCGGTCCACTTCGGCGCCAACGCGGCAAGGATCATGAGCGTTTCCGACAACTTGATCCTGGCCATCAGCCCCGCGGGCAGTGCGGGCCCGGTGGACGTGACGGTGATCACGCCAATCGGCACTTCGGCCATTACAACCGCGGACCAGTTCACTTACGAAACAGCCCCGACGATCACGGGCATCGGTTCGGCAACGGGCCTGTCGGGCGGCGGCACCGGAGTCGTCATTACCGGCACCAACCTGCTGGGCACCACGGCGGTCGATTTCGGGGCCAACCCGGGCACGATCTACGCCGCTTCGCTCGGCCAGCTCGTGGTCATCAGCCCGGCGGGGACCGTGGGCGTGGTCGATGTTACCGTGACCACACCATTGGGGACGTCCGTAAAGTCTCCGGCCGATCAATTCACCTATGTCGCCGTGAAGTCGCCAATCGATGTCACTACGACCTCCGACGACCTGATCCACAATGGGGTCTCCCTGCGCGATGCCG
>JBEKVL010000147.1:0-10396 GCA_049514055.1 Tepidisphaeraceae bacterium
GTCCGGCGTGGCGTTTGTGTGGCCGATGGCGCGGGGCCATGGGACGATCGCGGATTACCTGGAAACCAAACGGCTGACGCTCAAGGATGGCAAATACACCGTCGATCAGGCGTTGGAGATGGTGCTGGATTCCAGGACACACAGGATCGCGCCGGACATTGGTCTGGCCGACGGCACGCCGACAATCACGCCCGCCAAGACCAGCGGCGACGAACCAGCCGAGGCGGTGATCGAGGTGTACGACCTGCGCCAGGAGGCGGCACGGCTGAAGGGGCTCACCAGGAACTATGGCGCGTGGCGGAATATCCATGGTTCGGCCAAGGGACAGGAAGCCGGAGTGATGTTGTACGATGTCATTCAGCGACTCGAACAACTTTCCAGCACGCGCATGCTCTGGGCCGAAAGCGTGGACAAACAGGCGAAGCTGGGCGTGGAGATACGCGAGAACGATCTGGCCGGCATCGCGCCGAATGCCGATGCAACCTGCGCGGCGGTGCTCGGAGCAGTCACTGAGAAAGCGGGGCTGCGTTTTCGCATTGTGGGACGCGATCTGGGAACCAAGTTCTATGAAGATGCCAACAAGGCATTCAATGAGGCCCGCAAAATCGACCCCACCGGCAAATATGCGGAGAAGGCGCTCTTCGCGGTCGCGGTGAACTACTACAACCTGCGCGACTATCTGAAGATGAAGCAGGTTCTCAAGACCTATCTCCAGCTCTTTGACAACCCCGACAACGAAACGTACCAGCAGGCCTGCTTCTGGATCGGCTATGCCCTGGAGATGGAGAAGAAACCGCGCGAGGCCGTGAACTATTACGCACGGGCGGCCGAGGAGCGGCTGGTGATCGCCAAGGCCGCCGAAGGCGGGGAATTCTCGCCGCAGAAGCTCAAGGAGCAGTTGTCGTATGACTCGCAGTTCGCCCTGTCCGAGCCGCTGCGCGGAAAGTTCGAGGGAATGTCGCTGAGCCAGTTCGCGGATTTCGTGCAGGTAAACACGCATGTGGGTGTGCGCATCGATCCGGCCATCGCGACGGATGTGGTCAAGATCGACCGGCCGGCGTTCAAGGACACGTCCGGGTTGGCGCTGCTGGCCGACGTGCTGCGGCCGGCGGGGCTGACGTGCCGCGCGGAGAACGTGAATGCGGAGGTGGCCGAGAAGGCGTATTTCCGTATGGCGGCCGTCTACAAACGTGACAACCTCATGGAACAGGCGCTGGAGAACTGCAACCTGCTGTTGAGCCGCTACCCCGGGACGGAGCGGCGGCGCGATGTCAGCCGGCTCATGCTCGACATCCACAAGGGCATGGGCGACTATGCGAAAGTGATCGTCACGCTGGAGGAGCTGCGCAAGACGGCGACGGATGCGGAGGAGAAGCGCGATCTGGATTTGGAAATGGCAGCGGTCTACTTCGACATGGCCGACTACGACAAGTCGGCGGCGGCGTACAAGTCGTCGCTGTCGCCGGCCAAGGGAACATCGCAATCGCTCGCCGTCCGGGAAGGCTATGCCCGGTCTCTCGTGCGGCTGGGCAAGACGGCCGAGGCACTGGCGGAATATCAGGCGATCGCCGAAGAGGAAACGGGATCGCTGGCATCGTTTGTGGATTCGATGATTGTCTTCCAACTCAACTATGCCCTTGGCCGGTCGCTCGAGCGGGAATTCCCGGAGGATGCGCTCAAGTACGTGCTGGCCTACGAGAAACTGAGCGACCAGCAACAGGAGCGGATGTCCAACGAGCAGAAGACGAAGATCACCTGGATCTACTATGTGCTGGGCATGGTCGATCTGGACAAGAAGCGAATCGACGATGCCGTGGCCAAGCTCTCGGCGGCCCGCAATTCCCCGGATGATGCGTTGGCGGGCGAAGCCGCCGTGCGTGTAGGAATGGTCTTCGTCGAACGAGGCGAATGGGTGAAGGCCAGGGAGGCGTTTGAGACGCTGTTGTTCCAGGCCAGGGCGAGCGATGCGCGCGTGCGCGGAACCTACTGGCTGGGTGTGTGCCTGGAGAAACTGGGCGACTCGGCCGGCGCGACGAAGCGGTTTACCGAGGTAGTGACGAAGTATCCAGCGTCGCCGTATGCGGGCAGGGCTCGGGAGCATGAGGCGAACAAGGAGGGGAAATGACCCCGAGGCTCTTATGGCTCATTCTCGCCGTTCTGCTGCTGTGGCCCGGTGCCTCTGCGCCAGCGGCCACTCCAGAGGAGATGCTGAAGGAAGCCGGGCAACTGGAGAAGAACGGAAAACCCGAACGCGCCGTGCAGTTGTATCAGGATTTCCTCAAACAGAACCCCGATCACTCCCAGGTGCCGGAAGCGCGCTACCGGCTTGGCAAGTGCTTCGACGCCATGGGCATGGTCGATGAGGCCGTCGTCAGGCTCAAGGAAGTGACGGATGCGCCCAAGCAGGGGAATTTCCGCAACCGGCCGGACGCGTTCTACACGCTGGCGAAACTGTACGCGGCGAACAAGAAGTACGACGAGGCAATCAAGACTTTCGAGAAGATGCTGGCCGATGGCGCCGGGCTTTATGAGGACGAAGTCCTCGGGCTGACCGGCGGATACTATGCGATTCAGGGAAGATACGCGGCGGCGGCCGCGAAGTTCAACCTGCTGCGCCGCAAGGGCGACGCGGCCACCGCGGAACAGGCCGCGTACAAGCTGGCGATGCTCTGGCTGCGGGCCGAGGACACGGAGCAGGCTGTCGTGGCCATCCAGGATCTGGCGATCAGTTTCCCACGAAACGAACAGATTCCCGATCTTCTGCTGCGGGCGGCCGATCTGTTCCGGCAGAAGAAGCAGTTCGACAAGACCATTTCGCTGTGCGAGCAATTGCGGCAGCGATATCCACAATCTCCCGAGGCGCTCGGTGCGAACTATCTGCTCGGGCTGTGCTGTCGCGACAAGGGCGAATTCGCCAAGGCGGCCGAGGCCCTGGATGCGCTGGGGCGGTCGAAGGAAGTCCAGACCCGCGGACTGGCGGCCGAGGCCATGCTGCAATCGGCGGAGCTCTATTTCAAGGAACTCAAGGATTTGGACAAGGCCATGAGCCGCTACGAAGAGGCGGCCAGGCTGGCTCGTGAGTCGGAAGGCGAGCGTAAGAACGAAATTTTCGAACAATGCTATTTCCGGCTGGCCGAGCACCAGTATCAGAAAAAGAACTACGCGGCCGCGATGGACTATTACGTCAAGCTGCGGTCCACCGGGTCCAGGATCAACGTGATGGGCCGTATTCTCGAGTGTGAGGCGCAACTGAACAAGACCAGCGACGCCATCGCGCCGGAGACGGTCACCGAGGCCGACGTCGATCTACTCAAGAAGCGGATTGCCGAGAAGCCGGGAACGGCCGAGGCTGCGGAGGCGGAACTATTCCTGCTGGACCGGCGTTTCTCGGCAATGTCGCGTAAGGGCGGCGTCAACATGGCAACGCTGGGACCGGAGTATGAGAAGCTCTCGGCAACCTATCCGAAGGACGTCCTGGCATCGCAGGCGATGGGCGCGTATGCGTGGCAGATGGCCGGGATGTGCTACGCGGGCGGAACCACACGCGAAGACATGGCGAGGGCGGTCGCGGCGTTTGAAAAATGTATGGCGGTCGATGCAACCGAGGCGAACCCCTACCGGCAGACGGCGCTGGAGAATATCGCCCTGTGCGCCGAACGCGCCGGTGACAAGACTCGGGCGGCCAAGGCTTACACGGATTTGATCGACATGTCCGGGCGAAAGCTCGACGCGTCCAAGCAGGATGCGGCCGCCGAACGGAAGACACTCGAATACGTCAAGAGCCTGGCGACACGGTCGGATACGCCCGAACTGATCGACGGCACGATCGCCCTGACTACGAAGTTGATCGAACAGCGCGGGCCGCTGTCCGACCTGTCGCGCGAATCGCGGTTCTATCTGGGCGAACTCTATCTACTGAAGAGGGATTTCTCGAATTCGGCCAGGACCTTCCGCGAGTACATCCAGGTATACGGGCCGAAGCAGGATGAGAACGGCGACATCGCCGGCGGGCCGTGGAAACCGGCGACGGTGGATGAGAAGGTGAAACAGGTCTACGAAGCGGCCGCTCGAATTGCCCATGCGTGGTACTTGCAGGGACACGACCAGAACATGGTCAAGGCATACCAGTGGATCGTTCGGAACCTGCCGACGCAGAACAAATGGCTGGCCGAGGCGCACTATTGGCTGGGCATGGAACTGCTCAAGGGCAAGGCCGGCGAAACCCGGGATGCGAAGAAGAAGGCGGCCGAAACGCTGTGGACGACCGTGGTGAATCCGCATCTGCCGTCCTTGGACCTGGACGACACCCGATTCAAGAAGGGGTACTATTTCTGGACCGACGATGAGGATGGGCAGAAGTACGTCAAGGGCGCGATGATGAAGTCCGGGCAGCTCTTTTCCGAGGTGGTGGACCACGACACGGCGGCGGCCGTGTTCCGGGAGTATCTGTCGATGTTTGACGGCGGCACGCCGCGCGGCGGCCGGCAGCCGAAGAACGCGGCGGCGCGAGATGGCATGGCCGACATCGCACGGTATGCATTGGGCCGGGAATATGCGGCGCTGCGGCGGACGACCAAGCTGCTGGAGGTCTATCGGCCGTATCTCAACGGCCACCGCGACGACCGCTTCCGGATTTCCGGGCTGCGGCTGATGGCGTATCACGCGGCGCAGGATGGCCTGGCGGTCGAGGCAACAGAGGCGTACGCGACCATCCTCGACGAGTACGGCGAGAACCGGCTCGACGACAAGGGCCGGCCGATCGCCGTGGCCATGCGGGATCGGCTGCGGCAAGGGCAGCAGACGTGGGATGGAGTGAGATTACCGCCGCCGGCCGGCTTGGACCTGGGCGAAGTGCGATATGCACTGGGCTTCCTCTATTGGAAGGGCGAAGACTGGAGCCGCTGTGCCAGAACGCTGTCTCTATTCATAGACGACGCGGCATTGCGCGGCAGCAAGTCGCGGGCGCAGGCGCTCTTCATGGCCGGGCAGAGTTGCTTCAAGCTGTACGATGAAGCCGGCGGGCTCGCCTTCATGCGGCCACTGATCAAGGATTACCCGCGATTCGAAGCTATCGAGGAGGCATACGTTTGGGCGGCCCGCGGTTATGTGAAATCCAACAACTGGCCGGACCTTGAACTGGTCTGCAAGAGCTTCATTGCCGAGTGGCCCAAGTCCGACCGGCGCTCGCGGATGGATGTGTATGCCGCGTTGGCCCTCGGCGGGCAGGGCCAGACGGACGCGGCCAAACGTCTGCTCGTGCAGATCGGCAAGAGTGACGCCTACGAAGACGTCAAGGCCGACGCCTACTACTGGGCCGGCCTGTTCACGGTGACGGCGGACCCGACCGAGGCGATGAAATACTTCGAGACCAGCGTGGCGTTTCCACGCGAAGCGTCGCTCTTGGAGGCCGGCCGGTGCGCGATCAAGCTCCGGCAACTTGAGAAAGCCCGCGATTACCTCGAACGAGGCGGCGCGATCAAGGGCGATCCGAGGGTGCTGACGGAGACCCGGGATCTGCTGACGCAGGTGCAGAAGGAACTGGCGAAACGGAACGGCAAAGGTAAATGATCACCAGCGGGGCAAAGCTCCGAACCGGAGGTTGTATATGCGTGTGCCTCGGAACAATGTAGCTTTAGAAGTCTACGATGAACAAGCGTCTCGATTCTCGGGTGCCACGGCTTGTCTACTGCAAGCCGTGCTTCGTGGTCACGCGGGCACGGCTTGCAGTAGACAAGCCGTGGCACCCAAATGGGGAACCGGACATGTGTATTTGTGCTGGCTCTTCGCAGCCGCCATCGTCATGCTGGCCGCGTATTCCCGGCCGGCGATAGCGGCCGCCGTCGAGGACAAACTCGACCTGAGCACGCTGGGCATGGGCGACTCCCGGGAAGATCCGGTGAAAGCGCTGCTCCAGGACGCCGGAACCGGCGATCACAAGCGATTCACGATCCGCACCGATGACGAGATCGCCAACCTCAAGCGCGATGACATCTACACGGACGGGCTCAAGACCTACTTCAAGGTGACTGACGTCGCAGCTCGCGATGGCAGATTCGAGATCGAGCGCATCGCCGGCACCAACAACCCCGACCGCAAGCTGGTGCGTGTGCAGGCAGCGGACGAGAAGAACCCCGGCCCGCCGCAGATCGCCGTGCGGCAGACCCTGCTGGACCTGGTCAATACCGGCGGCTGGCCGGTCTATCTCATTGCGGGCCTGGCGGCGGTGATGATCATGCTTTCGATCAACTGTGTCGTGCTCTATCGCAAATCACGGCAGTGTCCCCGGCGGTTTGTCCGGGAAGCGTCGGAAGCACTGGCCAACGGCGATCTGGACAAGTTCGAGGAAGCTGCCCTGCGGGAACGGGGACTGTTGCCTTATGTGTGTCGGGCGATGACCGAGCGTTTTGAGACATCGACTGCCGAGGACATCGAACGCCGCTGCGAGATAGCGGCCGCGGGGCGGATCAACAGCCTGCGTACGCCCGCGAAACTCATCAACGTCATTTCCGTTGCCGCCCCCCTGCTGGGACTGTTCGGCACGATCGTCGGCATGGTCGTGGTGTTCGAGGCGGTGGCGATGACCACCGGGGCGGCCAAGGCGACGGCGCTGGCGTCCGGGATTCGCGTGAAGCTCTTCTCGACGGCCGCGGCGCTGCTGGTGGCGATTCCCTCCGTGTTCGCCTACTTCATCTTCAGCGCCATGCTGGGCGGCGTGATCAGCGAAACCGAACGGCTCACGGAACAGTTCATGCACCAGATACTGGTCATCAAACGCAAAAAGCTGGCGGCCGCGAAGAAGGCGGCGCGCGGCACAGCCGCCGACTCCATGGCCAAGACCACGGACGGCGAGAAAGCCGAGGTCGGCGTATGACATTCGACCGCGAACCATACGAGCCGCTGAATGTTGACATGACGCCAATGGTCGATGCCATCTTCGCGATCATCCTCTTTCTGCTCGTGGCCTCCAGTTTTGTCGAGAGCCTGGAAACGGACATGTCGATTGAACTGCCCACGGCCGGCAAGGTGCTCAAGGTGAAGGCGCCGCCGGCCCGGCCGATCATCGTGAACGTGCGCAACCTCCCCGGCGGCCGGGCAGACTACCGCGTCAACAACACCAGCTATTCGGTGGCCCAGATGACCAGCGAACTGTCCAAGGCGAAGATCGCCAACCGGGACCAGGCCGTGATCGTCCGCGGCGACCGCAACGTGAAATGGGACCACGTCGCCAGGGTCATGCGCTGCTGCGCGCAGGCCGGCATCGCCAGGGTCTCCGCGGCTTTCGAGACCGAGGAAGGCGAATAGGAGCCGTGATGAGCCGCGAGCCGACAACATCCTCTTCCCCCCCTGCCGCCATCGATCCGCTGAGACGGCGAGGCAGGGAGGATGTCGTCTTCGACAAGCGGGCGATGCTGGCCGGCCTGCTGCTGGCGCTGCTCATCGGGTGTGTTGCGTTCGTCTGGAAGCTCAAGGCCAGAGAAGAGGCTGGCAAGCGGGCGGCCACCCAGCAGTTTGAGTTCTCCCTGGCCGAACCGCCGGCCGAGGACTTCAAGGTGCGCGAGGTGCAGCGAGATCTCAGCTCGGGCAAGACCGATTCTCCGCTAACGCTGGCCCCGACCGTGGCCGAGGAGAAGCCAGATATTCACATCGCGGTGAGCCCGTCGAACGTGGTGGTCGAGACCGAAGTCGTGCAGGCGCCGGCCGACCTTCAGGCGTCAAACCCCGCGATGGACCTGAAGATCGACGTCAAGAGCATCGACCTCAGCGCCAGGCCCAATGCCGCGCTGGATGAAGCGCCGGAGCAGATCTCGCTGGCCTCCGACACGGTCGGATATCAGATCCCGCTCATCACCGTGGCGACGGACGCGCCGGCCGACATCTTCAAGTACGACCAGCCCACGCCGCGAGACAAGCCCGCGTTGTACACCATGAACATGGGCCCGCGCCCCGGACGATCCGTGCAAGGAGTGCTGCGGGCCTTCGGCGACCAGGATGCGCCGTCATTTGGAGAAAAGAGACCGGTCAACATCAACCTCTTCGGCACCGGCGATTTCCTGCGCACCATGAACCGCGGCTCCGGCGGCATGAAGGCGCGGAGCGCGGTGGATTCAGCGCTGCACTGGCTGGCCATCCACCAGGGACCCGACGGACTCTGGGACACCGAAACGCTCGATGGGCAAACGGATGGCTCGCTCGCCTCAACCGCATTGGCGACCCTTGCGTTCATGGGCGGCGGAAATACGGCCCGCAAGGGCGAGTATTCCCGCAACGTGCTCAAGGCACTCGAAGCAATCCTGCGCGAGCAGAAGCCCGACGGGCGATTCCAGAGGCACGCCGAGAACCTGTACACGCATGCAATCTGCGCGATTGCGGTGGCCGAGGCATACGGCCGCGCCCGCGACGAGCGCCTCGGGGCAGCGGCGCAGAAGGCCATTGCTTTCTGCGAGAAAGCCGTCAATCCCGACGGCGGCTGGCGCTACACACCCAAGGGTGACGCCAGCGACCTGTCGGTAACAGCCTGGTTCGTGCAGGCCATCAAGACCGCCCGGCTCGCCCAGTTCAAGACCGACGCGACGGTCTTCAACCAGGCACTGGTCTATCTCGACAGCGTCACCGACAAGGGCGCGAGCAAGGACTCCAACGGCGTCTGCACCTACCAGTTCAAGCCCGACCAGGAGTACGACAGCAACGCCCACCCGGCGCTGACAGCGGCGGGAATGCTGATCCGCCAGTTCAGCGGCGTCGGCGTCCGCAATCATCTGCTCCTAAAGGGCGCCAACCTGACCCGCCAGCGTCCGCCGCGCTGGGAGGACAAGGACTTCTACTATTGGTACTACGCCACCTACGCCATGCACAACATGGGCGAGGGCCACCGCATCTGGTGGAACCAGAAGATCCGCGACGTGCTGCTCGACAGGCAGAGCCGCGACGGCGACACGGCCGGCTCCTGGGACCCCAAGGGCGACCGCTGGGGCGCCCACGGCGGCCGAACCTACACGACCGCGCTGGGAGCCCTGTGTCTTGAAGTGTACTACCGATACGGCGAGGCACTGAACACCTTCGGCGTCGCGCCGGATCTCGATGAGTTGTTCTTCGAAAAAGAATAGCGGGCGGCGGCGCCCCGTCCTTCCGGCCTATTGTTGTTCCAACACCTGGGAAACCTTCCGGAGCAGCGCCAACGACGAAAACGGCTTCTGGATGAACTGCACGCCTTCATCCATCACTCCGTGGGGTGCGATCACGTCGCTGGCGTAACCGGACATGAAGAGAACCTTCAACCCGGGACGTCGCGGCCGCAGAAACTGATACAGTTCATTCCCATTCATCGTCGGCATGATTACATCGGTGACAAGCAGGTGGATCGGCCCCGCGGCCGTATCGACGATCTCAATGGCCTGCTCGACGGTCCCGGCCGCCAGGACCGTATAGCCCCAGTCCTGAAGCAGGCGGCAAGTCATGTTGCGCACCATCTCATTGTCCTCGGCCAGCAGGATCGTCTCGCCATTTCCCTTATTTGGCTCCGCAGGCGGGGACACTGCCTGTTTCGTTTCCGGCAGGTCGGCAATTCGCGGGAGATAGATGCGAAATGTCGTGCCGCGCCCGAGACGCGATTCGACCTTCACGTAGCCGCCGTGCTGCTTGATGATGCCATAAACCGTCGAGAGGCCCAATCCAGTCCCGCGACCCGGCGCTTTCGTTGTGAAGAACGGTTCAAAGACCCTCGCCTGAGTCTCCCTGTCCATCCCAATGCCCGTGTCACTTGCCATCAGCAGGACATAGGGGCCGGGCGCCATCCCGGGGCTGCCCGCGGCATCCGCCTCGCCGACGACGGTATTCTGCAGTCCGATCGTCAGCACTCCACCGCGGGGCATCGCGTCCTGGGCGTTCACCGCGAGGTTCATCAGCACCATTTCAATCTGGCCGACGTCGGCCCGGACGATCCCCACCGGCGAAGGAATCACCAGTTCGATCTGGACGTCTTCCCGGATCGTCCGCCGGAGCATCTTCTCCGCGCCGGTGAGCACGAGGCGAAGGTCAACCGGGTTCAATTCGAGCATCTGCTTGCGGCCGAAAGCCAGGAGTTGCCGGTTCAGATCGCGGGCCCGTTCCGCGGCGCGTCGAATCTGTTGCACGTCCTCCCGCCGCTCGTCCCCGCGAGGCAGACGCATATCCAGCATTTCCGCATAGCCGAGGATGGGGGTCAGCAGATTGTTCAGGTCGTGGGCGATGCCACCGGCCAGTCCGCCAACGGCCTCCATCTTCTGCGATTGCCGCAACTGCTCCTCCAGGCCGATCCGCTCCTGTTCCGCCCGCTTGCGTTCACTGATGTCCACATGCGTGCCGACCATGCGGGTGGCCTTGCCGGCGGCATCCCGCGCCACGGCACTGCCCCTGCCCA
>JBEKVL010000148.1:0-10389 GCA_049514055.1 Tepidisphaeraceae bacterium
GGGCTGATGGCAACGAGATCAAGTTTTGTGAGCCGACTGGGCGATCAGGCACATTCGTTCAGCTAAACACAGATGTGATCACAGATGCCAGGACTCGGTACAAGGAGGCTATTGGCCGTCATGCATCCCGTTTTCCTGACCTCACGTTCAATTTCTGGAAAGCATCATTTGACGCAGCAAGAAAGCTGTTTTTCCTGGCCAACTTCATGCCTCACATGATCCTGTGTCTTGACCGCTCGGGGAGCATTCGTTGGTGCGAGGGCCTGGGACCAGGGTGCTGCGGGGGCATACCTTACGCCTTGCCGAATGGACTTTATGTAGCCAGCGGCGGCTGCAACGGGATTCTTTCTTGGTTCGACGCGGACGGCCATATTCTCTTCCAAAGCGTACCGCATGAAGGCGAGGGGCTGCGTACCGCCTATTCGAACGAACTTCAAATACTGTCCGACGGACGAGTTCTGGTCGGTGGCGGACCGGGCCTTGCAGCGTACTGCGCCGATGGACCGCTCCTCTGGGTGTCCAAGGAGTGTTCGCTCAGATATTGTGTTGACTCCGCCAATGGGCTGCTCGCCTGTTGTAGCTGGCGGAAGAACGAAAATGGTGAGCCCAATACGGCATGGTTGAAGGTTCTGGATGGGCTATGATGCGACACAATATCGAGGTGTACGAATGATTGCCGGAACATTGACAATTGGCGGGGTGGAATACGTGGTGGTGCCGCGAAGTGAGTATGAAGGGCGCGTGCCGGAACTGCCGGCGGCGGACCATCGCGGCGAGCGGCCGGCCAGGGCCGCGATACAGGCCGTTATCGCCCGCTCGCTCATCCGTCGGCGGACGGCGGCCGGATTGGAACAGAAAGAACTTGCCGTCCTTGCAGGAGTCCGGGCGGAAACCATCAGCCGGATAGAGTCGGGCCGCTATCAACCGCAACGGGCCACGATGGAGCGGATCGACAAGGCGCTGAGCAAGAGCGCGAAACGCTCATAGGATCTGGCAGCAAACCCCCTCGGATTGCTTTGCGGCCGCGTTCGGAGTACCGCCTTCATGCGGCTCTTCAGACCGCCTGAAGGCGGTACTGCTCCATCGCGGCGGGAATTGTCATGCGGGCTTCCAGCCTGCCGCAGGCTGGAAGCCCGCACCACAACCGCAATGCCGTTTGAGCCCCGATGGACTACGAACAAGCCCAGCGACGTTGCTCGGGGTTCAGTTCTGAACACATCTCCCGCTTCGTGCCTTCGCGTCTTCGTGTTTGATCTTCTTTGGTTGCGGCCATCCCATCCCCCCGGTTAATCTCACCACCGTGGCCGTCTCTCCACTAAACCCTCGCCCGCCCGGCGTCACAGAAACGCCGGAAGGACAACCTCGCGTGGATGACGCCGTTTTCATCCGAGCCAAAGCCGGTGACCGCAAGGCCCAGGGTGAGATCGTGAACTCCCTGGCCGATCCCTGGTATCGGCTGGCCATATCCATGCTCGGCAATGCTGATCTTGCACGCGATGCGGCTCAGGAATGCGCCTTGCGATTTCTGTCCGACCTTGGCCGGTTTCGCGGAGACAGTTCGCTCAAGACCTGGGCCATGGGCATCGCGATAAACGTTGTCCGCGAGTTTCGCCGCGGTCAGTGGAAGATGCGGCTCGTGCCCGAGGATTTCGACGTGCCCGACAAGTCCGACCCGGTCGAGCACCGTGCCGAACAGGGCGAAGACAAGGAACGACTGCGGCGACTGCTGACGGACCTTCCCGAGCGTCAGCGCGAGGCCCTGGTGCTGCGGTTCTTCGAGGATCTGTCGGTTGAAGACACGGCCAAAGTGATGGGCTGTGCCGAGGGAACCATTAAAGCCACGGTGCATCAGGCTTTACGCGCACTCAAGGGAAAGCTGACGCGGAAGATGCCACTAAACCCCGGAACTTGATCCAACACAGTATCCATAGCAATGTCCGAACTTCGTAACCAACTTCGATCCGCACGCCGGGAATATGAGGCGCTGACCTATCCCGGCGACCTGGCCGGTGATGTGCTGCGGCGGCAGTCGCGGACCCGCATTCGCCGGGTTCTGTGGTCGGTGCCCTTCGCGGCGGCGGCGGCCGTTGCCCTGGCCATCGTCCTGCATCAGCCCGGCAAGGTCGTTATGCCTGACCAGCCCGCACCCGTGATCGTCGTCCAAGCATCGACAGACATGCTGGCACCCGTTTCGCCCGGCCTGCCTGGCGAAGCCTCGCTCATACCTCCGGAACCGGCGCTGCTGCCGCCCACGCAGTCGTTGCTCGCGCCGGCTGTTCCCAGCTTGTGGGAAACCACAACGTCCGATACCACTGAATCGAATAGCAAGGAGTCCGTATGAATACGCGTTTGACGCTCTGCTCGCTGATCGTTGTTGCGGCCGGAGCTCTGGTCTTGCTGGCTTTGTCCACCGAGTCCGCTTACGCCCAGGCCGACCAGCCCAACGGCGATGTTCGCCGGCCGGCGCAGCGACGAGATGGCGAAGGGGCGGCCGGCGGCGGCCCCGTGCGCGCCGACCGATTGGATCCGCAGGATCGTCCCCCGCGTCCCGAAGGCGGTCCCGGCGGCGGCCCCGGCATGCTCGATGGCCCGCGCCAGCCTGGCGATGGCCTCGGTCCACTCGGCCCGCGCCCGTTGCGTCCCATCGGACCCGGCGCCACGACCGACAGCCTGCGCAACTACCTGGAAATGGTCGACCGCTACAACCAGGTTTCCCGCGATCCCACCGCCTCGGGCGTGGCCGACGTCATGTCCACCGTCGACATCCTCCGTCCACGCGGCGCCCAGGCCGCCATCGACTACTTCACGAAGATTCTCCCCAGCGTGAAGAACGACGCCGTCTCCCGCGCCATCCGCCTGCAACTCGTCGAACTCTACAAAGTGAGCAAACAGGATGACAAGGCGCTCGATCTGCTTGAGAAACTCATGACCGAAGCGCCGGTATCCAGTGGGAAGAGCAGTGATCGGTAATCAGTAATCGGTGATCGGTATTCCCAACCGATCACCGATCACCGATCACCGATCACCGATCACTGTTCACCGATCACCGTATTCCCCGACCGATCACTGTTTACCGATCACTTGTCTTCACCTCACACCACTCCGTGCGCCGCCTTGTACATGTTCCACGTAATGTGAATCTGCCCCTGGTGGTGCGCCTCGTGCCAGGTCAGCAGGATGATCGACTCGCCGATGCTCCGCTGTTTGCCCCCGGCGACGATGACCTTGGCCGCATCGCCGGGCGACATCGCGTTGATGAAATCTTTGAACCCGGCGAAGTGTACCTCGAGCGCTTGCCGGATGGCCGGCAGGGTCGGGATGTTCGTATCCGACGGCGTCGATCCGCCGCCGAAGTTCTGCACGAGGGCCGGATCCTTCGGCTGTCCGCCGCGCAGGGCGACGTTGACGTACTTGTCATGCGTGGCCGCGCAGTGCATTGCCTGCCAGGCGATGTGCGCCCGGCCGGCGCCGGGCCGCCAGGCAAGGACTTTGGCGACGTCCTGCCCGGATTTCTCGATGGTATCGAGCGAACCAAGCAGGCGGGCACGGGTGAAATCAGCAGCGGTCAGAAGTGTGGTCTTGTCCATGGTCTTCCTCAGCGATTCCGCACTTGTACGCCCACCAGCTCTGGCTGGCGCTGGTTTGGGCCGTTTGTGACGGGGGGAGCAGATTCGTATTCAATCTTCCTGACTCGGAACCGTTACTGTAACATAATTGTATTATAACAGTCAAGCGACCAGCCTCACGGGCGGGCATGGAAGCGCCGGAACGCGCCCTCCGCTCCAAACTCACCCAGATCGTCTCCGGCCAGGGAATCATTCGCGGCACCCTGCTGGACCGCCGCCGCCGCTACGGCAGCGCCGGTTGCCACGGCGCCAAGGGGCCGGGGCATCCCGCCCTCTACCTCATCCTCTCCGACCGCCAGCGGAAGCGGCAACGACAGCTCTACATTCCCAGAGAGTGGCACGACCGCGTCCGCCAGTGGGTGGACAACCACCGCCAAGTCCGGGAACTGATCCACGAGATCTCCAAACTGCACTGGAACCAGATCAAACGCCGGCCGGATCAGCCGGCGCTGCCACCGACAAGGATGTCTCATAGTAGTCCGCGGAAAAGAGATGTTCGGAGGCTAGTGGTTTGGAGGACTTGAGACATAAGGGTCTTCTTGCAAAGTGGTTATGGCTGGTTTGGGGCGTCGGCAACAGGCAAAAATCGGTGTCCTTTTCGGGTTCAGAAGCCGTCCCGTTGAGTCCCGATCAGTCCCGTTGGGTGCTGCTTGCGTTTCGAGGGGTTCCGGGCGAGTCCGGGAGAGAGCCGTGGATTTGAGTGAATGACGAAACTCGAATCTCGAATGACGAATAAGTTCCGAAGACCGAATGAACAAAGGCGTGGTCAAGCATCATGTTGCTCCTTCATATTATCCGTGGCGCTGCGCGCGGGAGGCACTTCTCGCGCAACAGCGCGCAGCGCAAAAGTGGAGTTGGTGCTGTGGGGGTGTGATTTGCAAAAATGGAAATTCTTTGGCGCGCGCAACACCTGGGCGCAACAGTGGAAACGTAAGTTATGGGTGAATCGGGGGTTAGCTGCGGAATTGGCGACTTTGGGCATCTGCCTTTAGTCATTACATCATGAAACCACGGCCTCTGGCCGTGGGCGCGTTCAGGCTCTGCCGTTCCGGCGTGAACATCCCCATCCGCCTTGAGCAGCATCGCCCCCAGGCCGATAAGAATGGCCGAGCCAACAGGTCATCATTCATGAGGTTGGAAAGAGCGAGCCCGTGCCATTCCAACTCGACAAGAGCAACGGCGAGTGCCTGATCTTTGCGATGGCCGCTGGTCAAAAGGTTCTGATTGAGCGAAAATGACCGCTCGTGTGAATGACAACAGTGCGTCTACCTGAGCTTCCCTTCGCTCGCGGCCGGACCAGTTCCAACGCACTGTGCGTGACGGTTCCAGAAGAGTTTATGAAAACATTCATCCAGAGAACGGCGTGGGCAAGACTGTTCAAAATGGCATTGTTCGCCATGGGTTCATTTGCCTTGGCGGGAACGGCTCGCGGAGCCGGCGAGCCGCCCGCCACGGCCAACGCGCCGGCGCGCGATTACCGTTTCGACGGAAGCATCTCGCGCCAGGTGCTGGAGAACTACCTGGATCGCTCCATCTCCTACACCGAGTTGCTGCATGACGATCTGAGCCAGCCGCGCAACCGGATGGGAGTCGATCCGCACGACAACCTGCGTTTCATTCTCAACACCGGGGCCAAGTTCGTCGGCCGGGCCCTGATGTGCTGGGGACGGGAACGCGAGCTGGACACCCTGCTCCGCAACGCCAAGGTCTTCGCGGCCGAGTTGCACAAGGCCGACCCGGAGATTGTGCTCCAGGGAGCGGCGTTTGAAATCGTGACCCGGGGCGTGGAGTCGGTCGCCATTCCGGAGTACGTGTTCAAGGAGTTCGGCCTGCCGGTGGTCAAGCGCAACTTCGTCTTTGCCGACATCGGCTACCCCACCGGAACCCACCGCATGGGCAACGGCAACATCCCGGATATGAATCAGTTGGAAGCCCGCATGTGGTTCTTTTGCCTGTGCAGCCAGTATATCGATGCGGGCATCGAGGCCATCCACTTTGGCCAGATCGGCCTGATGGACCAGAACGACCGGCAACACGTCGGCTGGGTGGATATGCTCGACCGGGTTCGCGCTTACGCCCACGCGCATGCCCGCCGGCATTTTGTGATTTGCGATGCCCACACGGCCAACGGCGGATTCTTGAAAGATGGCAAGCTGCTGTTTGATGCCCACGCTTTTCCGCTGCGGATTGCCCAGGACGGCGACCAGCCGCTGAAGGGTAAGCTGCAGGTCGGCTACACGGACGCGCTCTTCCTGAAGAGCAAGGGCGGTATTACCCCCAGCGGCTGGTCCTGTGAACACCTGCCCTACCTGGTCGAGTTTGACAACTTCGGCGGCCGCAACCAGGGCCAGTCGAGCGCGGGCACCATCTTCTGCTGGGGCTATGACGAGATCACCTGGTTCTCGGTCCTGCCCGAGGCCGAGCGCAACCAGTGGCTGCACTATGCCTGGAAGTGGATCAAGGAGACCGATCCCAACGGCCACCTGGAGATGCCCGGCAGCCGCGTGATAACTCCGGGGCGGAATAGTGGCGGGCCGCGCTGGTATTGGGCCAACACCCGCAGCGATGCCTGCCCCAACGGTTCCAATACTGAGCAGACCATCAAGGAGATTTGGGCGGCGGACTCGGAGAGGAAGTAGGCATCGGCTGCGTCCGCGTCTCATTCCCCCTGGAAACCAAAGGTAAGTCACATGGACTCGAAAAGCACTCTATTCCAATTCGTCCTCATCCTCGCCGTGCCGCTCACGGCTTTTGGCCAGCCCAGTCCGGCCGCGCCGACCACGATGCGCTCCGGCACGGGCGAGTATGACGTCACCCAGTTCGGCGCCATCGGCGATGGCAAGACCGATGCGACGGCAGCTTTTCAGCAGGCGATGGACAAGGCCGGCGCGGAAGGCGGTGGGGTAGTGGCAGCACCTCGGGGCAATTTCCTCTTCCGTGGCCATCTGCGCCTCCCCAACGCCGTCACCCTCCGCGGCATTTGGGAGTCGGTTCCCTCCCACAACGGCCTCCGCGACCGCGGCCTGCCCAGGCCCACCGACGACGGCACCACGTTCCTGGTCACCGAAGGCGCGGGCAGCGAAGATGGCGCCCCCTTCATCACGCTCGACACCAACAGCACGCTCAAAGGAGTGGTGCTGTATTATCCCGATCAGCCCATCAACGACACCCCCAAGCCCTACCCCTGGGCCATCGCCATGCGCGGCAAGAACCCGGCGGTGCTCGATGTGGAAATGCTCAACCCCTTCAACGGCATCGATGCCTCCCGCAACGAGCGCCATCTGATCCGCAATGTCACCGGCCAGCCGCTGCGCCGCGGCGTGTTCGTGGATGCCATCTTTGACATCGGCCGCATTGAGAATGTCCACTTCAACCCGTGGTGGAGCCAGAACGCCAAGGTGCGGCAGTTCCAGACTGAAAACGGCGAGGCTTTCATATTCGCCCGCAGCGACTGGCAGTATGTCCTGAACACGTTCTGTTTCGGCTACAACGTCGGCTACAAATTCATCCCCGCCCAGAACGGCGCCTGCAACGGCAACTTCCTGGGCATCGGCGCCGACGGCTGTCATAAGGCCGTGGTCGTCGAGCAGACCGCTCCGTTCGGCCTGTTGATTACCAATGGCGAGTTCGTGGCCATGGTCGGTTCCGATCCCACCCAGGTCGAGATCGGCGAACGGCACGCAGGCACGGTTCGTTTCTCCAACTGCGCTTTCTGGGGTCCGTGCAACCAGATCGCCAAGATTGCCGGCCGCGGGACGGTGGGCTTCAGCGATTGCACCTTCGTGCAGTGGGACCTGAAAGCCCGCGACGGTCGGGCGGCGTTGCAGATTCAGAGCGGCACCGTTCTCGTTCGCGGCTGCGAGTTTCGCCAGGCTGGCGCGCAGATATCGCTGGGCGAGGCCGTCCGCCGCGCCGTAATCACCGGCAACGTCATCACCGGCCCCACCCGCATAAGCAACGCAAGCAAAGGCAGCGTACACGTCTCTGACAACGCCGATACCCCGGCCGTGCCTGGGCCCGCCACCAGGCCCGGCTCGCGTGGGCAGTGATATCGTTGCGAGTATGGCGGCATCTTGCAGGCTTGCAGCCGCCAGGTGTCCGAGCCCCCGGGTCTGCTCCGACAGATGTTCTCGAAGGACCAGGGGTCACACGCTTCCCGGCGCATTTGGGAATGCCCTTTTCGAATCTCCAAGGGCTCGAACGTCCATCCTTGACTCCGGCAGGAAATAGCCCAAGATCCTCCCCCGGTGCCGCCCGATGCACCAACGCAAAGCGTTCGGCCAATGAATCATGCCCAAAGACCAGTTCATTCTCCTGTCCCTCGTTCCCGCCGGCTATCTGCTGGGAGCCATACCGTTTGGCCTGCTTGTCGGGCTGGCCAAAGGCATCGATCCGCGCAAAGCCGGCTCGGGGAACATCGGCGCCACCAATATCGGCCGGCTGCTCGGCGGCAGGTTCTTCGCGATCGTTTTTGTGCTGGACATGCTCAAGTCGCTGCTGCCGATGCTCGTGGCCGGTTGGATTGTCCACCGCTTCAGTGCCGGGGCGACCACGCCGCTGACCTATCTCCTGTGGATCAGCGTTGGCGTGGCGGCCGTCCTCGGACACATGTTCTCCGTCTTTCTCGGCTTCAAAGGTGGCAAGGGCGTCTCGACGGCCGCCGGCCTGCTGCTGGGCATCTACCCCTACTACACGCTCCCGGCCCTGGCGGCCATCATGGTCTTCATCATCGTCTTCCGTATATGGCGCTACGTGTCCCTGGCGGCTATCACCGCGGCCGGGCTTTTCCCGCTGCTCCACCTTGCATACATGATGCTGATCGCCAGGGCTCCGGTATTCGGACCCACCTGGCCGCTGCTGGCGGCGGCCGTTCTCGTGGCCGCGCTGATCCTGGTCCGGCACAGGTCTAATATCAAGCGCCTGATCGATGGCACGGAGCAGGGTTTTCGCAAGCCGCGAGGCCCATGAACACCTGCCCGGAATTGGCGAGAGCGAGTTCGCTGGCGGCAGGGGCAAGTATCCTTGCCCGCGCCGCACGGGCAAGCGTATTTGCCCATGCCGCCCATTCGAAGCACGAGGAAAGTCATTTCGGCCGTATTACTAACCGATGAAGCCCCAAGCATGACCGACTGGACCCGACGAGACCTGCTGAAAGTGGCCGCCGCCACGGGCTGTTGCGGCGCGATGTCCGGGTGCAAACTTCCCGACCCGACGCCCCCGCGCGGGCAAGTGGACGTCGGCGCCCCGGACGACTATCCCAAAGACGGCGCCTACGATCGCCTCGCCAAGACCTGGGGCATCATCATCATCCGCAAAGGCCAGGAACTTCTCGCCCTGTCGGCCGTCTGCACACACGAGAAGTGCATCGTGCAACCGGTCCCTGAAGGCTTCCGCTGCCCGTGCCACAACAGTGGCTACAACGAGACCGGCGGTGTCGTTCGCGGCCCGTCGCTGCGCGCGCTGGACCGCTTTCCCATCTCGCTGAACTCCACCGGCCACGTCATCGTCGATTCCACCAAACCCGCCGACGACCCCGCAAACCCCGGCGAGGGGTTTGCCGTGAGACTGCAGCCGTGATCCACGATCACGGCTTCCCACCGCGATCATCATCGCGTCTGCAACCCCGAATGACATCCGCTCTCAAAGCGGTCATAATCAGGGGGATGACCTTGGCACCCCTGCCGCTGCATGAGCCCCGACGCCAGATTCGCGCCGCCCTGGTGGCCATCGGGGTCTTTGCGCTGCTGTCGGCGGTGATGGCCGTGGTCTCCAAAGGGTTCATCGAGGGCGACGCCTGCACGCATTACCTCTACGCCCGCTTCGCCATCGACGAACCGCACTATCTGACCAACGTCTGGGGCCGGCCGTTTTGCACGGGGATCTACGCGGTTCCCGCGTTGATCGCCGGCCGGATCGGCGTGCGCTGGGCGTCGATGCTCATCTCGGTGGCGATCGCCGGGATTCTCTGGCGCGTCGCCAGGCTGCAGGGATATCGCTGGCCGGCGCTGGCGGTGATCTTCACGTTGGCGCAACCGATGCTCTTCGTGCATTCGTTCTCCGAGTTGACCGAACTGCCGTTTGCGCTGCTGCTGGCGCTGGCGCTGGCGGCATATCAGGCCCGGCGTTGGTATTGGCTGGCGCTGGTGGTGGCGATCATGCCGACTGCCCGGCCGGAGGGATTCGGGTTCATCATCCTGACGGGCATCGCCCTGGCCGCGCATCGGCGCTGGCTGGCGATGCCGCTGCTGGTGATCGCGCTGGCCATTTGGAGCTTCGCTGGTTGGTGGCAGTTCGGACGCGTGCAGCCGTGGTACACCAACGGGCTGCTCTGGCTGGCCCACCAGTGGCCCTACGCGGCCGAGAGCGTGTATGACCGGAAGAACTTCTTCTTCTTCGCGGCGATGCTGCCGGGAATCGTCGGGCCGTTCGTATTCCCGGCGTTGCCGCTGGGAATCTGGCGAAGCCTGCGCAGGCGCGACCAGAAATCCGGGGAAGCCGTAGACCGTCTGAACACCAACGATTGTCATGCTAAGCGTACTCGCGAAGCATCTGGCCTGGCCGTTCGAGGCCAGATCCCTCGCGAGTACGCTCGGGATGACGGTTTCATGCCTTCGGATGCCCCGCTAGAAAGTGATCCGACCCGTCAGCGTGAGAATCGTTATGCGGACCATCGCCAGCGGGTGCAGCGGATCATCGCCATCGTGCCGCTGCTGGTGATGTTCGGCCACAGCTATCTGACCTGGCGCGGGAAAATGGGCAGCAA
>JBEKVL010000149.1:0-10374 GCA_049514055.1 Tepidisphaeraceae bacterium
CAGCTCCTCCGCGATGAATCAGCGGGTATAGACTGTCTGGGTTCTGGTCTGGTCGACACCAAGTGTTGTGCGCCAGGACGGCCGCGAGCCCAAAGCGGTTAGTCCAAGGCCAGACCCTGGGATGATCCGGCTCAAAACTCCCGTGAAGCAGTGTATCAAACGCTTCCTCTCCTTCCTCTTCTGGAATCTCCTCCTCCGAGTGATAGGCAAGGATCGCCTTATGGGGCTCATCTCCCCAATAGAACAAGTTGGCTCGCCCCGCGCCGATTGCCCATTCCATCTCGACAGAAGTCGGCACCGTCCAACCGTAGCGCCGGAGAATCAGGCCAGCCTCGCCCCACGCCAGGTAGAGTGGATGCCACGCGTTGCCGGAATCTCCATATGCCCGGATTCTCCTGGAATCAACCAGGCTCCCTCCGGCATCCAAGCTGTGGGTCACGGGATCGCACGCCATCAACAAGGGGCTGACGGACACAGGGGCTTTGGCCCTGATATCGCACGGCCCCATACTTCCAAATGGGTACATGGAGTCGGGCCGGCATCGCACGCTTTCGGCCTCTCCGGCATCCTGCGCTTCCCTTATCGTCATGCTGTACAAGCGTTCGTACACCTTCTTGTAGTTGCTCAGAAGTCGGGCATCACAACCGGGGCGGAATTCCCCGCCCGGAATGAGTGAGAAGTGGAACCCGGTCTCGTCATCATGCCACTGCGCCACCCGCTGCTGGTCGAAATCAGGGCCGAAGCAGCTAATTCCCACATATCGCGTCTTCCGGCCCTGTGCGGCCAGTGCCTCGGTTACCGCCGCAGCGACCTCCTGCCGTTGTTGAGCAGTCATGCCGTTCCAGACGCGCATACGCAATAAGGCAAAGACGCGGCGGGGAACCTGGATTTGCGACCTAGAATCATCTTTGAATGCGGAGAGCTCCTGCTGCTCCGCGTCAAACTCCCGCTTCACAACTTCTGGTATATCTGATCGCCAACCCTCTCGCTGGGCAGCCAGCTTGACGCTACGCATAATAGCGGACACAAGAAGTGCTCGGCGGTCAAGCAAAGTGCCGCCCGTCCAACGGTTGCGTGATACGCCAACGGCGATTTCATTTGCAATGCAGCCAGTTCGATATACTTGTCTGGTTAAATGCCGCACCTCTTCGTCGGCAAGTGATGGGCTTAGTCGAACCGTTGTCGTGGCCCATCCGGAATTGAATCCGTGATCTTCCAGCCTGACGGAGAGGGCGCGGGCTACGCTTGAGGCGAAGTTGGTCAGCAGATACTGTTCAACATTGCCCTTGGAATCAGTTGAAGTACCGTAATTCAGCGGATATGGAACTGGGTAGAGTCCATCGGGTCTGAGTGGCTCTTGCTGCTCGCGACTCACGGGTTCGAGATGCGAAGCCTCGAATACGGATATCGAAACTAGTCCGCGGCGGAATGCCATTTTGTTCTCTCCACGTGAGTGCAACGCACCGTGACGGACATTATCCAGTTGCACCGTATTCGCTACTGTCGCGGCCCAGGAAAGTCATAAACCAGCTTACTCCATCCCCGCGGGATCGGCACTGGCCAGCAGATCCTTCAGCGGGCCTTGTAGCCGTTCCGGCTGTGTCTGAGCGTTCCGACACAGGCGGGGCGCCTGTGCTACAAATGTGCTGCGATGACCTTGCCGACGACGTCGATTGCCTCCATATGGTGCCCCCGGAATTTTTCCACCGTGGGCATCCAGGGTGTCTGCAAGAATCCCTTCAGGCGCTGCGGGGCGATGTGCTTCCGGGCGAAATCGACCGTGGCCCGGAAGTTCTCCGGCGTGGTCCAGTTCGATGCCGTGGGCACCTGTTCAAATCCGGCCTTGTCCAGGTCGATGTAGGTTCGCGTGGCGGCCTCTTTGGCCGGGTCGAAGGCCATGCCGTAGTACCAGTTGCTCTGGAGGACGGTCCTGGGGACGCGCTCGAGATAGTCCTTGGGGTAGTGCCAGGCGTAATCCGCCCACATCCATGGCCGGACGCCGCGTTTCTCGATCGTCTTGGCGAAGAAATCGAAATCGTGCCACCAGAGTTCGTGCTGGCGGATGATGGCGATGGCGTACTGGGCCTGGTTCGACAGGGTCTCCTCGTCGTAGCCGATGTGGAAGAAACGCGGGCGGCCGAAGAGGGCGATGACTTCCGCGATGAGTTCCGCGCACACCGTGTAGTATTTCGGCGTGGAGACCATGCGGGAATAGTCGCCCAGCCATTGGTCGTGGGCCGTGGAGAAGTTGAGCTTGGGGATCGGTTCCAGGCCGAGTTTGCGGAGCTTGTCCAGTTCTTCCTTCAGCCGGGGGATCGACCACGCATCCTTCAGGGCGATTTCCGGATGGCTTTCGTATTTGATCGCATCGCCGAGGTCGAGCACGATGAGATTGAACCCCTGGTCCGCCATCCGTTTGATGATGTCGTTCCAGAGCGAGTCGTCGAAGCGCATCACCGGCGCGGTGGTGACGTAGTGCAGATCCTCCTTCTGCAGCCGGCCCCAGGAGGCGACCGGGCGGTCGGCCCACATGTCCATGCTGATCTGGATGAGGTTGCCCCAGATGAGCTTCTCGGCCTCCGCGCCCGCGGCCGTGCCGGCCATGGTCGCGACGACTCCGGCCATTCCCGCTGCCAGTACATCCCGCCGTGTTACCGAGGTTTCGTTCATGGTGGGTCTCCTCGAATGTTCAATATCAGCACATGCCCAAGTCTTTGACAAGCCGGCTCTCGCGTTTGACCTGCTGCGGTGGAACACCAACGGCCCGTGAAATGCACAACTGAACCCGGTGCCAACTGCTGAACGGAATCCGCCGGCCGGACTCGGTGAGCCGCCTGCAGATGAAATCATGCACATGGCCCGCAGTAACACCGCCGGGCACATCGAACATCCCGGCCGAATTGGAATACGGCAGCTTGATCCCGAAGGACTTCTCCAGCCTGAAGACCAAGTCCAGCGCGTCAACTCCCATGGCGTTCTCCGACGGGGATTCTACCCGATCGTGAGACGAAGGCGCGCCGAGCAACGCGTTGACCCGACTCGCTTGTGGGCAGCGGCGAGAAGCCGCTGCCCGGTGTGTTTCGCATTCACGGACGATCGGTCACCGACGAGCGCACGGAGATTGCGGTGACAACTCGTCCATCAAGCCGCTCTTTTCGAGAACTCGGCAAAGCCGGCGGCGGTTTCCTCGTTCTCGTCCAGGGGCAGGGCCTTGGAGGCACCGGGCTTGCCGGGGGCGTGGGTCGGGGGGCGGGTCGAGTACCGGTTGGGGCCGGAGATGGCGGATGCGTGAGCAACTGTTTCCCGGGTGCCGTGGGCCGCGGATCCGTTGACCAGGGCGATCAACTCGCTCACGATACCCTTCAACTGTTCGGCCTGGCTGGAGAGTTCCTCGCTGGCCGAGGCCGATTCCTCGGCGTTGGCGGCGTTGGACTGGGTGACCTTGTCCATCTGCCCGACGGCGATGTTGACCTGTTCGATACCGGTGGTTTGTTCCTGGCTGGCGGCGCTGATCTCGCCGACCAGGGAATTGACCTTGGTGGCGGCGCCGGTGATGTCCTGGAGGCTCTTGGCCACCTCGGTGGTGATGGCAACGCCGTTCTTGGCGTTGTGAACCGATTCTTCGATCATGGCCGCGGTGTTCTTGGCGGCCTCGGCCGAACGCATGGCGAGGTTGCGGACTTCCTCGGCGACGACCGCGAAACCCTTGCCGGCTTCGCCGGCGCGGGCGGCTTCGACGGCGGCATTGAGGGCCAGCAGGTTGGTCTGGAAGGCGATCTCGTCGATGACCTTGATGATCTTGGCGGTGGCGGCCGCGCTCTTCTGGATCTCGTTGATGGCGGCGGACATCTTTTGCATGGCCTGGTTGCCCTGATCGGCGGCTGTCTTGGTTTCGCCGGAAAGAGCGGCGGCCTGCTGGGCGCTCTCGGCGTTCTTCCTGGTCATGCTGGACATTTCTTCGAGGGATGAACTGGTTTCCTCGAGCGAGGCGGCCTGTTCGCTGGCGCCCTGGGCGAGAGACTGGCTGGCCGCGGACACCTGCCCGGCCGCGGCAGCGGTCTGGTCGGCGCCGGCGGCCAGCGTGTCGGCGATGCGACGGACGGGGCCGGTAATGGAACGGGTGATGAAGAAGGCAAGGCAGATGCCCAGGACCGTGGCGACGCCCAGGCCGGCCAACATGACGGTCGAGGCGGTGGCCAGAGAGGAGGCCGCCTTTTCGGAGTTCTTGAGCGTTTCGCCGGTGCCGGTGCTGGTGATGGCCTTGACCTGCTCGAGTACATTGTCGGCCAGCGGAACGCGTTTCGCGGCCAGTTCGTCACGTCCCAGCCAGATGGCCAGCATGTCGCTCATGGTATCGTTGTACAGTTTGAGCCCCGCCTGGCACTCATCGATTTGTTTCAGGCCGGCTTCATCGCGGACGAGTGGCCGGAGTTCGGCCAGCGTTTTGTCCACATCGACGAATTTCTTCTGTGTGTCCTGAAACAGTTTGACGTCGCGAATGGAGAATGCCTTGAAGTTGCCGACGCGGATTGCGTCCGCCGTTTCGATGACATCATGCATGAGGCGGATCTCGTTCAGGAGACCGGAGAGCCCGGTTTCGTCGGTCTTGCCGGCAACGGCGTTCGCCGGCCGGGTCGTCGCGGAACCCGACACCGCCAGAACCAGCGCCTTTTCCCTGGCGTTCACGAAGTCATGGGCGGCCTTCATGGCCCGCTGGGCCGCCTCGTTCAGCGTGACGCGGTCCCTGGCCATGCCTTCATCCTTGGTAATCGTCTCGTTGAGGAGTTTTTCGTACTCATTGACGCTGGTGGACGCCTTGTCGAGCGATTTCTGCATCTCGCCCAGCGATCGCGATTTCGCCGCCAGCGCCTGTCCTTCTTTCATGGCTTGTCGCAGATCCGCGATGTTCTTCTTTGCAGCATCGAGGAACCTGGTGTCCTCCGAGTAGACGTATCCGCGCAACTGATAGACGGCCGTGGACCAGTCGCCCTGCATCTGCGTGGCGATGGAAACGGCGGGAACGGTCTCGCCGGCCAGTTGCGTGCTGTCCCGTTTCACGCCCAGCATGTTCCAGACTGCCAGCGATCCGAGCGCGACGGCAATGACGATCAGACTGACGAATCCCAGCGAGATCTTCGTACCCAGTTTCATGGCATCTCCTCTAAACGGCGTGTCCGCATGGCGACGAGGGTAATGCAGGCAGCGCGGCGCATGCTTCGCTGGCCGTACGTCCGGCCGACAACGAAGTGCTCTTTGTTTCCGTCTTAATCCTCGGGTACACAAGGGGGAGGCTTGGGTTACAGTGCTGCACATTCCACGCACACCGATTGCATATTCGGAATATGCAGTGCGATCGCCGTTCACGAGTCGAGCTATTGCAGCTTCTGAAGGAACGAGGCCAGGTTGGCGTCGGTGCCCACCAGTCGCAGCTTGCGACGGATCTGTTCGCGGTGGCGGTGAACCGTGCCCACGGAGATGCCCTCCACCTGGGCGATCTGTTTGCACGACAGGCCCCGGCGGATGTGTCCGCAGACGCGCATCTGGGCGGGCGTAAGACCGGCACCCTTGCCGCCCAGTGTCTCCCTGAACTGCGACGTCAGGTCGGCGATCGCCAGACGGATCTGCTCGGCCACCAGTGCCTTGCCGCGCGACAGGCCGGGTTCCAGCGTATCGAGCAGGGGCAGAATCGTCAGTTCGATGTTGGATACGATGCGCGACGTTACCGAGTCTTTCTGCTGCTGGACCGTCGCCAGCACTTCTTCCAGGGCGACGCTCTTACGTTCCAGGGCGGCATTGGCGGATCGCAACTCCTCGGCCTGCCGCCGCAGGTCGTCGGTCTGCCGTTTCACTTCCGTTTCCAGGCCCCGGCGATACCGCTGGTTCTCGCGAATCAGCCGGGCGCGCTCCAGGGACTTGCGGATTGCATGGTGGAGCATCGCCATCCTGGCGATCGGCTTCATCAGGTAGTCCCACGCGCCCAGCCGCAGCGCTGAAATGACGTCGTCCATCGTCCCCTGCCCGGACACGACGACCACGGGCAGCTCGGGCATTTCGCCGGCCAGCGTGCGCAGCACCTCGATGCCGTCCATGCCCGGCATGCGCAGATCCAGCAGCACCAGTGCGGGTTTGTCGGCCCGGCAGGCATTGAGGCCGGCCATGCCGTCGGGGGCATGGATGACGCGATATCCCTCATCCGCCAGCGAAGCCTGGACGCTTCGGGCGACATCGCGGTCGTCGTCGACCAGGAGGATTAATTCACCGTCACGCTTTTCCATCTGGACGTCTTCCATGCACCGGCAAAGTAATGACAAAGAGCGTACCGTGCCCCGGCCGGGAAGTTACGGAAATCGTGCCGCCATGATTGCGTGTGACGATTGCGTAGCAGACGAAGAGTCCCAGGCCGGTTCCCTCGCCCGGGGGTTTGGTGGTGAAGAACGGTTCAAAGAGCCGATGGCTGGTGTCTTCGTCCATGCCGGGACCATTGTCCTCGAATTCAATCTCGACATTCTCGCCGCGGGCGCGAACCCGAATGCCGATGCACGGCGGCCGCGATTGTCTCTCCTGGCCGGCAATGGCCTGAATGGCGTTCTTGATGAGGTTCATGAACAACTGCTGGATCTGCCCGGGATCGCAGCGAACCTCGGGCAGATGCGCATCGTATTGCGGGCGAATCTCGATCTCGTGGGTCATGCGGCTCTGCTTGAGGATTTGGTCGGCCATCGCCAGTTCCACACTGCGGTCAATCAGTTCCGGCAGCGCATGCGGCGAAAGGCTGGTGGCGCCGGTGCGGCTGAAGGAGAGCATGTTCCGCACGACCCGGGAGGCGCGCTCGCCGGCCTGCTGAATCGCCTCCAGCAGATCGGGCAATTCCCTGGTCTTCAGATACGCCTGGATGTCGCCAAGCGAGAGCCCGAGCCTCTGTGCCGCCTGCCGGTTGGCGGGAAGATCGCCGGCCACGCGCCCGGCGGCGACCTCCGCGCTCTGCATCATCACCGCCAGCGGGTTATTGATTTCATGCGCCACGCCGGCGGCCAGCCCGCCCACCGTGCGCATCTTCTCCGATTGCATCAGCATCTGCTCCATGCGCCGATACTCGGTCGTGTCACGGAAGGACTCGATGGCGCCGGCCGCTTCGCCCCGCTCGTTCAGAAGCGCCGTGGCGGTGGCCCACAGGTAGGCGCCTTTTCCCTGGTGCAGTGTGCGGTCATAGGTTTCGCCGAGGATAACGCATCCCTGGTTCCAGACGCGGTCGAATTGCGCCCTGAGTTCAGGACTGTCGTCCAGCACGAGGTCAATGAGCATTGGCCGGCGACGGCCGTAGAAGGCCATCGCGTAAGCCTGGTCCCCCCTGCCCAGAATCTCCGTCTTCGGCACTCGCGTCAACTGTTCGATTGCCCTGTTCCAGGCAATCACTCTGCCCGCGGTATCGATGGCAAAGGTCGGATCGGGCAGGAAGTCGATGATATCCATCAGGCGGCGCTGCGATTCCCGCAGGGCCTGCTCGGCCAGTTTCTGCTCCGTAATGTCCACCGTGCTGGTCAGGACCGCCGGCTCGCCGTTGAATACAAGAGATCTGGACGCATAGTGGAGGTGTTTCGTTTCGCCCCAACGGTCTTTGCAGATCTCGATTCCATTATCGATCTTGCCATCGCGGCGAAAGACCTGGGCGCCAAGAACGCATTCATCGCTCACCAATCCCAGTTCCACGGGCGTCTTGCCGAGCACATCCGCGCTACTGCAGCCCGAGTTTCGCTCGAATGCCGGGTTGACGGCCAGAAAAGCCCCGTCGCTCAGGCGGTTGATGACGGTCGCATAGGGGGCTGTCTCAAAGAGCGTGCGAAACCGAGCCTCGCTGGCGGCCAGTGAATCCAGGACGCGCTTGCGTTCGATGTGGCGCCACATTCCTTCCATCACCAGCGTGAGTTGTTGCACATCGGCCCGATCGTATGGTTCGACTTTGTTGCCCACGCCGGCAACCGCCACGATCCGTCCACCGGAGAGTACGGGGATGCTCATGTGCCGCCTGAGCGGAACATGCCCGGCGGGCAGCCCCTTGCGCGGGCCGCCTGCGGCCGCATAGTCGTTGGTGATCACCGGTTGACGCTGGCGGACGGCCTCGGCCCACAGGCCCGCCTCGGCCAGGCTGTAGTGCCTGCGCGAACTGGCGACGTTGCAATCAGCGGTGGCCTGCCTCGACCAGGCGTACATGGTCACCTCTGATTCATCATTGCTGGCGAACGCCAGGTATCCCAGGGAACTGCCGCTAAGCCGGGTCCCTTCTTCCAGCGCGAAGTCCGCGATCTGAGCAACCGACGCATCGGACATCTGATTGAGTTTCAGCAGCACCTCCATCCGGTCGGCATTGTCAAGGACGGCACGTACCGCACGGGCGCGATGCGTCATGTCCATCGCCGCAACCACGGAGCCGGCGGAGGGGTCTTTGGCGTTCAGCGGAGCGGCTTTGAGCAGCACATGGATCAGCGTTCCATCCTTGCGGCGATGACGCGCTTCAATGGCCTGCTGCTCGCCGCTGGTCATGCTGCCCAGCACATGTCGGCCGACCGCCTCATACTCCTCGGCGCTGGAATAGAGAACCCGGGTGCTCTTTCCCAACAACTCATCGCGCTGATAACCGAACATCTGGCAGGCGTGGTCATTGCACGAGCACAGCACCCGGTTCTTCACCACGACAATGGCCACCGGGGCGGCCAGGAGAGTAGCCTGCAGGAGCGCGTCGCTTGGGTGAAAAACAGTAGTTGTGGCGCTGGCAACGGGTTCTGGCATTGTTTTTGCGTCCGTCAATCAACCGGAGGCATTGTACCAGATCGAGCCCCCGGCGTCGATTCGGGCTCGTCGTGTCGCCTACCATCCTTCGCACATGACCACCGTACCCAGCCTCCCTGTCGCCACCAACGATCCGACCAACGCACGCATTCTGGCCGTCTCCGAAGACCGCATTCGCGGCTTCCAGGAAGATCCGCTGGGCTGCATCGCCCGCGAAGCCGGCCTGCCGGCCGACACGGTGATCGAGCGTATCGCGGCCATGCTGCGCGCGGGCACCGTCCGCCGCGTTCGCCAGACGCTGCTCTCGACCAGCCTGGCCCACGGCTGCCTCGTGGCCTGGGTCGTGCCCGAAGAGAAGCTCAATGCGGCCTTCGACTGGATGTTCCAGAACGACCCGTTCTCCGGCCACGTCGTCATTCGCTCCACGGACGCGGCCATCGCGGCCTCGCGTTACCGCCTCTGGACCACACTCAAAGTGCCACAGGGATATTCGCTGGAGAAACATTGCCGGTTTCTGTGCGAGAAGACCGGGGCCGAGCGGTTCCTGCTTTTGCCGGCGAAGAAGCTGTTCGTGCTGGGCGTGGGGCACGTTCGCCGCCGTGACATGGCACCGGGAAGCAGGTCTGAAGAACTGGCGCAGGCAACCGACACGGAAATCGTGCAGCTCACGGAGCTGGAATGGCGTGTGTTGATTGCGCTCAAGCGCGAATTCGAGCCGGATGAGTTGCGGACTGACCTCTGGGCCGGCCGGGCGGACGAGGCAGGTGTGTCGCTGGATGAATTCCTTCGCATCGCGCACGGACTGGACGAAAAGGGTGTGATCGGGCGGTTCTCGACGTTCCTGGAGCATGTGAAACCCCTGGCCACCGGTGAACGGGTGACGAAGTTCAACGGGTTATTTCACTGGGCCGTGCCCAAAGGCCGCGAGATGGACGCCGGCCGGCAGGTCGGGCGATTTCACATCATGACGCATGCCTATTGGCGCGAGGCCGGGCCGGAGTTTGGCAACGTCAACGTGATGGGCGTGGCCCACGGCCAGGACCGGGATCTGTTGCTGGCGCACAAGCGGGCGATCGACGAGCATCTGGCCGGTTGCGGCATCGAGGTCAGCTACACCAACGTCTTCTGGGGCGGCCGCAGCGAGATCAAGCCGAGCGAAATAATACCGGCGGCGTACGAAGAGTATTGCCGGAAACACAGGGTTGAGCCCAAGGACATGCGGGCCTGTGCGTAGGACTGGGGAACAAACAACCCGCCGACTGGCTTGGTGTCTGTTCGGAGTTGACGCTTTAGCGTGTCTTGGGTGCGTTTTCGCAGGAAGACACGCTAAAGCGGGAACTCCGAACATCGCCTATAATCGCGTTGTATGCTCAACCTCAACACAATCGTTAAAGGAGTTTTCACCATGCTGCTAAGTTTTGCGGCCATGTCATGCAGCCGGCCGGCCGGGGCGGCCGACGCGCTGCCGGTGCCCAAGGAAGACATCCCCAAGCCGCAGGCGTCCGAAGAACGGGCGGCCGTCTTCGCGGGCGGATGTTTCTGGTGCGTCGAGGCCGTCTTCCAGCAACTCGACGGCGTCAAGACCGTCGT